>NZ_JBSQBJ010000014.1:0-58017 GCF_055862885.1 Corynebacterium sp. p3-SID1761
CGGGGCGTTTGAGGGTTAGGTATGGGGAGCCGCTAGGCAGGGCGGTATTACTCTTCGACGGGGCAAATGACGGGCGTGCTGTCATCATCCAGCACCTTCGCCCGCAGCCCGTATACTTCCTCTAGCAAACCTGGGGTAAGCACCTCGGAAGGCCGGCCCTGCGCCATGAGACGTCCCTGGTGGAGCACGATTAGACGATCACAGTAGCGTGCGGCGAGGTTGAGGTCGTGAATCGCAATCAGAGCCACGGAATCATTCTGGCTTACTTCACGGCGGATGAGCTTCAACAGCTCCACCTGGTGCCGCAGATCCAATGCGGACGTTGGCTCGTCAAGAAGAAGCACCTCAGGCTCGCGCACCAGCATCTGCCCGACGGCAACCAGCTGCCGCTGACCGCCAGAGAGCTCATGAACATGGCGTGATGCCAGGTGTGTAATGCCGAGGCGCTCCATCACCGAGGCTGCGAGCTCCTGGGCACGAGCGGCAGAGCTGCTTCCAGCGCCGCTGTGTGCAAACGCGCGCGACGAACGGCGAGTGGCCACGAGGATCGACTCGAAAGCCGTCAGGGTGGCGCTGGACAGCAAGTCCTGCGGCACATAGCCGATCGCCTCGCGCCGCGCGCCGCCAGTGAGTTCTTCGCCGTCGACGGTGATGCTACAGGTGCCTTGTGACGCCTTCTGTATCCCTGCGATCGTTTTCACCAGGGTGGACTTGCCAGCGGCGTTAGGCCCCAAGAGGCCCGTAATCGTTCCCGGCTCGAAGCCGGAAGCCGATACTCCCTTCAGAACAGGGCGTTTGCCATAACGGACATGAATGTCGTCGAGAGTGAGCATGAATTAAGACCCCCAGAGAGTGCGTCGGCGAGCAAAGATCAGCACGAGGAAGAAGGGCACGCCAACCAGGGAAGTGATGATCCCGATCGGTACGGCAACACCCGGAACGATCGTAATGGAGACTGCGTGGGCGGCTGCCAGCAGTAGAGCACCGGCGGCCATAGAGGCAGGAGCGAAGTAACGCTGATCCTCGCCTACAAGCATGCGTGCTACGTGTGGGCCAACCAGGCCGATGAAGCCGATCACGCCAGCAAAAGCCACCGCGCTGGCTGCCAACAGTGAAGACACGACCAGGGTGGAGACGCGCAGGCGCTGGACGTTGATTCCCAGTGCAGCCGCTCGGTCGTCGCCCAACCGCAATGCGGTGAGCTTCCACGAGTTAAAGATTGTGAACGGGATTGCAATTGCCAGGGATCCCAGGATGATCGCGTTAGAGGTCCAAGTAGCGCGCTGCAAAGAGCCCATTGTCCAAAAAACGATCTGCTGCAAAGCCTCAGTGGTCGCGCGGTACTGCATTAAGGAGAGCAGTGCCTGGAACAGGAAAACAAGGGCAATGCCTAAGAGGATCATCGATTCGGCGCTGGCTCCGCGCCAGACGGCGGCGCCAGCTACGACGAAGACCGCGATCAGCGAAGTTACCCACGCCACGGCGGCGAGGTTGAATTGCGGGTTTGCCAGTACGGTCCAGCCCATAACGATCGATGCCGCACCACCAAAAGCCGCCGCCGCGGAGATTCCCAGGGTGAACGGCTCGGCAAGAGGGTTATCCAGAATGGTCTGCATATGTGCTCCAGAAAGCGACAGTGAAGCTCCGATGAGCACTGCCATAACTGCAGCTGGCAGTCGTAGGTTCCACAGCACTGTGCAGGTGGTCTCGTCTACGCCATCGGGATTAAAAAGCCCATTCCACAGCTCGGAGAGGCTGAGGTCGATTGGGCCAACAATGGTGGCGATGGCAAAAGCCACCAGCGCTGCGATCGTCAACGCGACGATCGCTAGAATTTTGCGCCGGGACTGACGGCGATAGTGCTGGATAACCTCGCTGGCTGCGGGAGCAGCGCCGGATTCCGCATCGCCGTTTGCGCTTACAACCGGGGTTACGTCTGACGATTCGGTGGCTTGGGCGGCTTGCGCTGCCGTTTCTTCTTCTGAGGTAACAAGGTGAGACATGGCGTTAGCTCTTGATTGACGTGAAGAACGTTCCGGAATATTCAAACGGGAGCCACTCCTTGTGGAAGTCAGCGAAGTCGCGCTGTGGATCGAGATCCTTGAAGGTCTCCGGCTGGAGCCACTTGGCGAATTGCTCGAGAGCGAACACGTTCAGCGGAGAATCGTAGAACTGGTGATAAACCCCGTGTAGCTTGCCTTCCTTAGGAGCCTTTAGAGCTGTGAAGCCTGGAGTTTCCAGAAGACCTTGGAGCGTCTTCTCGGAGACGTTGGGCTTAGCTTTGTAGCCGAGCTCCACGTGGGGGAGGACCTCCGGCTTCTCCGGGTCCTTAGCCCAGGCGCCGCCGGTGGCGATGATCTGCTCGGGCTGTTCAGAAATGATCTTCTCTGCGGTCAGGTCACCAGATTCGGACTCCAGCAGGCTGTCGCCCAGGTTTTCGCCACCGGCGGCGTTCACGAGGTCGCCGAGGTTGGATTCCTTCACCGTGGCGCAGCAATCCTTCATTCCTGCCGCCTGCCACACCAGTGTCTTTGGTTTGTTCTTTGCGGCGCTGGCGCGGTCGGTGATGTCCTTGACCTTGGCGCTGTAGAAGTCGTTGAACTCCTTGGCCTTGTCTTCCTTGCCAAAGAGCTGACCGTAGAGATCCATAGTCTTCGTGGTGTTCTCCAGTGGCTTTTGGCGGAAGTCGGTGAACACATACTTCAGGCCGGCCTGGTCCATTTTTGTCAGCAGGCCGGATTCTTCGGCAGCTTTCTTGTGATCCAGGGTGAGCACGGTGACATCTGGTTTGTGGGATAGCAGACTTTCTACGCTCACGTCGCCCTGTGCGATATTGCCCACCGTCGGTAGATCCTTTAAATCTTTATGTGTTGCAGCAAGTTTCTCCTCATAGGAGGGGGCAGCCTTGTGCAGGTCGGAGCCGATCGCCACGACTTTTTCCATGGGATCCTCCTTATTGAGGATGGAGGTGGCGAACAGGCCGCGGCCTTCTGCGAGAAGGATTCTTTCTGGTTTGTGGTCGAAGCTGACCTGGCGGCCAGTGACGTCAGTGACCGTGACTGATCCACCAGCTCCATTCGCGTCAGAGTTAGAATCAACTACTCCTGACGCACCGCAGGCTGCGAGTCCCAGTGCGAGGGTAGCTCCAATGACTCCTGCGCAGAGCTTGCGCAGAGGAGAAAAACGCATAGTGAGTCCTTTACGTGGGGGTGAGTAGGCCAACAAGAACATAAAGCTAGCCAACCCTTACTGAATGCAAGGGTAGGCTAACTATAAATCATGATCGTGGCAAGGAAAAATAAAGAGCCGCGGAAGCTGTTCTTTAGGTTGATGTTGAAATCCCCTATAGACTCGGAGCTCGAAGATTCAATTGGGGTGAAAGGAACGTCATGCCACAATTCGTTGATCGCGTAGTGCTGCACCTGCAGGCCGGTGACGGTGGCCACGGCTGTGCCTCCGTTCACCGTGAAAAGTTCGTACCCCTCGGAGGCCCCGATGGCGGCAACGGTGGCCACGGCGGGGACATCATTTTGGAAGTCTCTCCCCAGGTCCATACCCTCCTGGACTTTCACTTCCACCCCCATATCAAGGCTCCGCGCGGAAACAACGGCGCCGGTGATCACCGCCACGGCGCCCGCGGTGAAGATCTTGTGCTCCAGGTTCCCGAGGGAACAGTCGTACTGAACTCAAATGGTGAAGCAATTGCGGACCTGACTGGCAAGGGAACGCGGATGATCGTCGCCGCGGGTGGGCACGGTGGACTGGGAAACGCGGCGTTGGCGTCCAAAAGCAGAAAAGCCCCAGGATTCGCGCTACTCGGTGAGCCTGGCGAGACCAAAGACATCACCCTAGAGCTTAAGTCCATGGCCGACGTCGGACTGGTGGGTTTTCCCTCGGCGGGTAAGAGTTCACTGATTTCCGTGCTCTCCGCAGCTAAGCCAAAGATCGCGGACTACCCATTTACGACTCTGGTTCCCAACCTGGGTGTGGTGAACCTCGGCCACGAGGTTTTCACCATCGCCGACGTTCCGGGCCTTATCCCCGGCGCCAGCGAAGGCAAGGGACTGGGGCTGGACTTCTTGCGCCACATCGAGCGCACCGCGGTTCTGGCTCATGTTGTCGACGCCGCCTCGCTCGAAGCAGACCGCAATCCCGTAGCTGACATCAAGGCGCTGGAAAAAGAACTGGCGAACTATCAGGAGGAGCTGGCGAGCGACTCCGGGTTGGGTGACCTGCGTGAGCGTCCCCGCGTCATCATCCTCAACAAGATGGACGTGCCAGATGCTTCGGACATGGCCGACCTACAGGAAGAAGAGCTTAAAGAGTTCGGTTGGCCGATCTTCCGCATTTCCACCGTTGCGCATCAAGGACTTGATGCACTGAAGTATGCGCTGATGGATATTGTGAAGGCCCATCGCAAGGCGCATCCCGTGGAGGAGAAGCCGGCACAGGTCATTACCCCGAAGGGGCTGCGAAAGCGCAGCGGTGGACGCTTTGCCGAGTTCGAGGTCGAAGTCGATCCATCCTCCGAAGATGCCTACATTGTGCGCGGCGAGAAGATTGAGCGGTGGATCCGCCAAACCGACTTCGAAAACGACGAAGCCGTCGGCTACCTTGCCGACCGTTTGGCGAAGGCAGGAGTGGAGCAGGAACTCTACAAGGCTGGCGCCGATGCCGGCAGCGAGGTCACGATCGGCGAGATCACGTTCGAATGGGATCCGCAGACCGCCGCTGGTGTGGACGTTATGCGCAGTGGGCGTGGCACCGATGCACGCCTTGAGCAGACCACCCGCGCTACTCCGGAAGAGCGCAAGCGTGCTTCCCAGGCCCGTCGTGGCCTCATCGATGAGAATGATTTTGGTGATGGGGAAGTCGCAGAGCGCGAGCGTTGGCAGGGGTAGTCGCCTTGCGCTAATCCGCACAAGGTGCGAGCGGGGGCTGGCATACTGGGTTGTATGTCATCCTCCGATTCCGACTTTGAAGCCGAAAAAGAGTTCAGTTCAGCCCAGTCCGCGTTTAGCTACGCCGGACCGGGGGAGGTGACCCCCGAACCCGTGGCGCCTGTGCCCACCTACGGTCAGAGGCCGGTGCACGAACCGGGGCCGGTGGTTCCTGCGACGTCGATCGAGTTTCCCGAGCCAGAGGCCGATGAAGATGACCCGGCGATGGGCCACAATTCCGATGTCCGTAGCGACATCGCTCATGCCCGCCGCCTCGTGGTAAAGATTGGCTCCTCCTCGCTGACCGATGATGAGGGTCGGGTTGACCCGAATCAGATCGACATGATCGCCGATGCACTGGAAGCGCGAATGGCGCGCGATACGGACGTCATTGTCGTATCCTCTGGCGCGGTGGCCTGCGGAATGGGGCCGCTGGAACTCTCACAACGCCCCACCGACTTGGCTACAAAACAGGCAGCCGCATCCGTCGGCCAAGTGCTGCTGGCTCAGGAATGGGCGCGAAGCTTCGCCCGTTACGGCCGAACTATCGGCCAGGTTCTTCTTACTGCTTCCGACGCCGCAGAGCGCGACCGTGCCCGTAATGCCCAGCGCACCATTGACCGCTTGCGCCAGCTCAAGGCTGTGCCGATTGTCAACGAGAACGATACGGTTGCGACGTCCGAAATGCGCTTCGGCGATAACGACCGCCTGGCTGCGCTCGTGAGCCACTTGGCCTTCGCGGATGCCTGCGTTCTGCTATCCGATGTGGATGGCCTTTATGATCGCAACCCAGCCGAGCCAGGCGCGCAGTTTATCGCTGAAGTGAGGACTTCCAAGGATCTTAAAGGCGTAGCGGCTGGCGATGGTGGGCGACTGGGAACCGGCGGTATGGCCGCGAAGGTATCTGCAGCTCGCCTTGCCTCCCGCGCAGGCGTGCCTGTGTTGCTAACCTCGACGGAAAACATCGGTGCCGCACTGGATACTGCAGAGGTTGGAACTTGCTTCTGGCCGGATCAGGATCGCCTGAGTGCCTGGAAGTTCTGGGTGCTCTACGCAGCGGATTCCCATGGTCAGCTACACCTGGACGCCGGCGCGGTACGTGCCGTAACAGAGCGCCACAAGTCCCTGCTTTCCGTGGGAATTACCAAGGTCGATGGTGACTTCTCGCAGCGGGATGTGGTGGATCTGGTCGGCCCGGACGGCAAGATCGTTGGCCGTGGCGAAGTTGCCTACGATTCCGCCATGCTGCACGACTTGATCGGCCAGTCAACCTCCGACCTGCCGGAGTTCGCCCGCAGGCCGGTGGTACACGCCGACTACATGTCCCATTATTCGAACCGAGCGCAGCTCAAGGGCTAGTTCGCTAGCATGGGTTGGTATGACAAACTCCAACGACGCTAAAGAGAACACTCTGTCCCCGGAACGTCAGGCAGAACGTGACGAAGTTCTAGCCAAGGCCAAGAAGGCCAAGGAGGTTAGCTCCCAGCTGCTGCTCAATACCCAGCAGAAGAACGATCTGCTGGCCGCAGCTGCTGACGCGCTGGAGGCCAACGCGGCGGATATCATCGCCGCCAACGAGAAGGACATCGAAGCCGGCAAGGAGCGCGGCTTTGCCGACTCCCTGCTGGATCGTCTGGCTCTGGATACCGAGCGTATTGCCGGCATCGCCGGAGGATTGCGACAGGTCATCGGCTTGTCCGACCCGGTGGGCGAGATCGTCCGCGGACACACCCGCCCCAACGGCCTGCGTATGAAGCAGGTGCGCGTACCTCTCGGCGTGATGGGCATGGTCTACGAGGCTCGCCCCAACGTCACCGTTGATGCTTTCGGCCTGGCCATCAAGTCCGGTAACGTGCCACTGCTGCGCGGCTCCAAGTCTGCTCGCCACACCAATGAAAAGCTGGTGCAGATCCTGCAGGACGTCGCAGAGGCCCACGACCTGCCTCGCGAGCTGGTGCAGCTGCTGCCGTGTGACACTCACGATTCGGTGCAGGATCTCATTACCGCTCGGGGTCTGGTGGATCTCGTCATTCCGCGTGGTGGAGCCGGGCTAATTAACGCGGTTGTGCTGGGTGCGACAGTCCCGACCATTGAAACCGGCACCGGAAACTGCCACTTCTACATCGACTCCTCGGCGGATATCGAGGAGGCGACGAAGCTCGTCATCAACGGCAAGACCCGTCGCTGCTCCGTGTGCAACGCCACCGAGGTTCTGCTGCTGGATTCCGCCCTGCCGGATCCGGATAAGATCTATGTTCTGGAAGAGCTGCAGAAGGCAGGCGTAACCCTGCACGGCGAGAAGAAGCAGCTGGATCCGTTGATCAACGATGTTGTCCAGGCCGAGGAGAGCGACTGGACCGACGAATACCTCAGCTTCGATATCGCCGTTGCCATCGTCGATGGTGTAGAGGAAGCCGTAACGCACATCAATCGCTTCGGTACCAGCCACACGGAGGGCATTGCTGCCCGCGATTACAAGACCACCTGCTACTTCGAGCAGTACGTCGACGCAGCTGCTGTTTCTATCAACACTTCTACCGCCTGGACGGATGGAGAGATGTTCGGCTTCGGCGCGGAGATCGGCATTTCCACCCAAAAGCTGCACGCCCGCGGTCCGATGGGGCTGCCGGAACTCACGAGCACCAAGTGGATCATCAACGGCGAAGGCCAGGTACGCCCATAGCCGTCTGGTTGTGACGCCTACTTTTCCGTTTGAGAAGTGGGCGTCACAAAAAAGACAGCTACACCACGAGCGTTAAGCTCGCACCGAGAGCCAGAACCAGACACAGCGGAACCTCCCACATGCCAACCTTCTTAGGCGTCCACTCGCGGGGGTTAGCCTTCGCGATCGGTGGCACAAGCTTGGCGCGTAGGGTAGCTGCGGCCATGAGCAGGATCATCAGCGGTGCGCTGGCCGTATAGCCACCGTCCAACGCCGCTGCGGTGGCAGTGATCAGCGTGACCAGCAACGCGATACGGTGATAGCGCAGGGAAATGCGCTCGAAGGGGGCATTATCGCGCTCGCGGATGATCGTCTTGACGTAGAAGATCGTGCCAGTGAAATAAAGGCCAATGGTCAATGTGGTTACCCAGACCGCCACTGGAGCTTCGCTGAAGAACCACGGCAGGATGGAAAAGCCACTGGCAGAGACTGCAACGATGTACATCAATGCGCTCGCGATCGTGGTGGCTATGCCGGACATGAGGCTGCGGGGGCGCCGTCGAAAAACCTCCATGAGGGCAATGGCGATCAACGGCACGAAGGCAACTGTCCACCACAGCAGCCGTGGCTGCAGATAGAGAACGATTGCGGCGAACGTGGCCGTCAGCGCGCCGTAGGTCAGAGTCGGCCACAGATAAGCACGACGTCGCGTCGGGTTGCGAGTCTTGAACCACAAACCAAAGGCGAAATAGGTGAAGTACCCGAAGATCCAGGCCAGTGGCATGAAAGTTAGCGCCAACCACTGGACGGGATTGCCATAGGACGGTGCAATGACGTCAGCGGTGATTAGCCCCGTGACAATAGGAAGGAAAAGCATTGCCCACGCGCCGTGCTGGTTCGGAACCCAAGGATTGGTTCTCATCGCTAGATCGGACACTCCTTGCGCTTTGACCTATAATTTTGGGCAATCGTTCGCCCGTACCCCTCCAGATTAGAATCTTCCGAACGGAAAGAAAAAGACCTGGTGAAGGAAGTTGAGAAGGTAGAAACAACAGTGCAAAAGACCACCACACAGCCCACCCGGGTCGGCATCATGGGTGGCACGTTCGACCCGATCCACAATGGGCACCTGGTTGCTGGTAGCGAGGTTGCGGACCTTTTCGACCTGGATGTGGTGGTTTTTGTACCGACCGGACAGCCATGGCAGAAAAGGCACAAGCGGGTATCTGCGGCCGAGGACCGATACCTCATGACCGTCATTGCGACGGCCTCCAACCCGCGCTTCCTGGTATCCCGTGTGGATATCGACCGTGGCGGGGATACGTACACCGTGGACACCCTTGCTGATATTCGCGCCCAATACCCTGAAGCCGAGCTGTTCTTTATTACCGGTGCAGATGCGCTGCAGAAGATCGTCACATGGCGGGACTGGGAGAAGATCTTCGATCTAGCGCACTTCGTGGGAGTGACTCGCCCCGGCTACGAACTACCCAAGGGTGATGACGATAGCGATGACCCGCTGTCGAAGGAAGTATCGGCGGGGCGCCTGTCCTTGGTCGAGATTCCTGCGATGGCCATTAGCTCCACCGACGTGCGGGAGCGGGCTACCAGTGGACGCCCAGTGTGGTACTTGGTGCCCGATGGCGTGGTGCAGTACATCGCCAAGCACGGCATGTACGTTTCCAGCGAATAGCTGGTGGGTTGCTAAACTGGATTTGTTTTTAACCAATAATGAAGGGCTGATTTTTTGACTGCCACCGCAGAATCTATCGCGCTCGCCGGAGTGGCGGCGCGCGCAGCGGCTGAGAAGCTGGGGGAGGACATCCTGGTTCTCGATGTCTCGGATCGCTTGGCCATCACCGACGTATTCGTCATCGTCAGTGGCGATAATGAGCGCATGGTTAACTCCATCGTCGACGAGGTGGAGTACGAAGTGGGCCAAGACGGGCCAAAGCCGACTCGCCGCGAAGGTCGCGGCGAAGGGCATTGGGTGTTGTTGGATTATGGCAATGTTGTAGTGCATGTGCAGCGCAAGCAAGAGCGCGAATTCTACGCACTGGATCGTCTGTGGCGAGACGCCCCACAGATCGAGGTGGAAGGCGTGGAGCAGCTGGATCGCGGCGGCAACTGGGATGCCGACGTAGACGTGGACGTGCTGGAAGCCACTAGCATTGACGACCTTCCGTTGGCCGGGCCTGCCCCGGACGCGGACGAACTCTAAGCGCCAGGCCGTTCATGCGTGAGCGCAGGGTCTACTTGGTCCGTCACGGGCAGACGGAATATAACGCCACGGGGCGTATGCAGGGACAGCTGGACACCGATCTTTCTCAAGTGGGAGTACAGCAGGCCAAGGTGACGGCGCAGATGCTAGGGGACAAGCGGATTGCGCGGGTCATCTCCAGCGACTTGCGCCGCGCCTACGATACTGCGCTGATCCTTGCTGAGCCTTTCGGTTGCGAGGTTACGACCGACGTGCGTTTGCGGGAGACGGATCTGGGGCAATGGCAGGGCGCCTCGCGCGAGGACGTTGACCGTGAGTTTCCAGGGCAACGGGCTTATTGGCGCCATGATCCACAGTGGGCACCGCCGGGAGGCGAGACGCGCTTGGAGGTTGCGGAGCGAGCAAATGCCGTGATCGAGGAGATCATGGCTACAGACACGTTTGATGAAGGCGATGTGATGATCGTTGCCCATGGTGGGACGATCGGTGCTTTGACCGCACGCCTGCTGGATCTGCCGGTGCGTTACTACCCGGTATTCACTGGCCTGGGAAATGCTTGCTGGTCACAGTTGCTGGCTCGCCCGCGTTTTACCGGCGAGGCCAAGGGCACTACTCCGGTGGCCGTCGACGGTTCAACGGTGCCTCTGGTTGCTTCCACCCGTGAGGACTGGTGGGTGCTTCCGCAGTGGCATCTGGAGGGGTGGAACCTTGGCGTAGCCACCGACGCAAGCCCGGATGAGGGGGCGCTGCCAGGTGGTTCTTCTAGTTCTTTGGGTAGCGACGCCACCACTTCCTCTGTGCGCGATTCCAGCGAAGGTAGGTAGGAAGTGACTGTCCAGATTGTCACTGATTCCTCTTGCTGTCTGCCGGAGGATGTAGCTAAAAAGGCCGGCATAACGGTCCTGGATCTTCATGTTGAGGGCGAGGGTGAAGAACAAACCACCTCGAGTCTCAGCTCCTTGGAGCTGACCGCGAGCTATGCCCGGCTTTTGGAGCGCGGCGGGGATGAAGGCGTGCTGGCGCTGCACCTTTCCAAGCAGCTTTCCGCAACCTATGCCAATGCTTGCGTTGCTGCAGGAGTGTTCGACGGTCAGGTACGGGTTCTGGATACGAAGAATATCGGCATGGTGTTGGGCTTTGCCGCTTTAAATGCCGCCGAGGCTGCGCAACAGGGGGCGGATCTGGATGCTGTGGTGGCGGTGGCCGAGGAGTCACTGCAGAATTCTTCGCTGTGGTTATACGTCCATCAATTGGACGTGCTCCGCAAGGGTGGACGACTGTCGGTGGGGCAGGCGCTCCTGACCTCTACGCTCGCGATTAAGCCGATCCTGCAGCTGGCCGAGGGAAAATTGACGCTGGCAGCTAAAACCCGCACCCAGGCCAAGGCCATGGATCGGGTGGTGAATTTCGTTCGCCGACTAGTGATAGACGAGGCAGTACAGGCCAGTGGGAACCCTCGGGCCGTTCACATCGCCGTGCACCATAGCGATGCCGAGGAGCAGGCCGTGGATCTATCGGCGCGGATCGGGGAGATGGTGGAGGATCTCAACCAGCTCAAGGCACCAACTGAGCAACCAGAGCCGCGCCCGCATGGTCTGCGCAGGCAGGTTCGCATAGAGACCTGGAAGTCGTTACCGCAGGTAGAGGTACGCATTGTTAACATCCCCGAAGTGCTGCAGTTGCACGTGGGGCAAGGCGCACTGGGGGTGGCGGCGACCATGCAGGGAAAGGCCGAACTAACTGAGTCTGCTGAGGCTAACGAGCCCGCAGACAAGACGAACACTGACAAGAAGAGCACAGACAAGAAGAAAGCGGACTGACCCCTTAGCGAAAGCGTAGTGCGTCGGTCACTGTTTTCCACAGGCTGCACGTTTTCCACAGCCCTCTGGGCTTTTGCTGTTGGCAAGCTGTCATGCAAGGCCACGATGCCTAACTCGTATGGTGTGCTCGGCGCATGTCTACACGACGAATGCGGCAGAGTTCCGTAGAAAAAGTACGCGCACGCGCTGAAGCGTTGGCCCAGCCAATGCCTGAGCATGAACTCTCCAATGTCGATTTGGACACCCATGCAGTCATTGGCGGAAGAGCCTCCCGGGCACTGATCGGGCTCGTTGTAGTGGCGGTACTGATTTGCGTGACGCTGTTCGCCTGCCAGCGCGGGGGTGAGAATGGTGCGTCGGAAGCGAGCGGAACCGAACTTCTTGCAGGCACTAGTGGGCCGGCTGTTGGTGCTTCAGGAACCTCACCCGCCCCTGTGGTACAAGGTGTTGAACAGTCGGAACATGTCCCCGGTGGCATGGGCGATGGCCAAGGAAGCGCTGGGGGAGCTGGAGCAGATGACAAGGGCGACGAACAGGATGTTGTAGTCAGCGTGCAGGGGATGGTGCGCCGTCCTGGCCTGCTGAGGTTGAAGTCCAGTACGCGCGTAGGGGAAGCGATTGAGGCCGCCGGTGGAGGACTGCCAAAGTCGGTGGTGTTAGGCATCAACCTCGCTGAACCCGTCGGCGATGGTATGCAGATCGTGGTGGATGATCGCGGTTCGCGAGTGGTCTACGCAGGCGGAGCCGTCTCCGCACCGGGAGGCGCCGGGGCGAAGGGCGCTAGCGCCGGTAATGCGGGCACTGCTGGAAATACGGGGAACGCAGGGGGTAGAGGTGGCACAGCGGGCGCGGAGGGTGCAGAGGGCAAGGTGAACCTCAACACCGCGGATTCCACACAGCTGGAAACAATCAGCGGTATCGGCCCAGCAACAGCCGAGGCCATCATCGCCTGGCGCGATTCCAATGGCCCTTTTACCAGCGTGGAGCAGCTTTTGGAGGTCCGAGGGATCGGACCTGCGAAGTTCGAGGCAATGCGCGATGCCGTTACCCTCTAGAAAGTCGACATCCCCGGCGTTCCGTCGATCCCAGGGATCCGCAGGCGCTGAGCTGTTTCTGCCGAGGTCAGCTACTCCAGATCCTTTCACTCCAGAGCCATTCACTCCGGAGGCGGTCACCAAAGCTCGGGGTATGGATTTGCGGCTCGTGCCGGTTGCCCTTGCGTGCTGGCTGATGGCCGCCGCGATCATCCTGACCCGCAGCTCTTGGCCTCTCGCGTTTGGCAGCGTAGTCACGGTCATGAGCGTTGCAGGGTGGCTTTATCTTCGCAGGAGCTTGCGCGGGCGACCGTGGCGGATGCTCCCGCGAAGCGTTGCTGTTGTCGGTGCCACCGCCAGCACAGTCGGGCTGGGTACGTGGTTGCGGATCCTACTTATTGACGCTCAACTGCAACTGCGAAACCTCTCCTCAGGCACAGGCAGTGTGCGGGAGAGCGTGTCTGTGGCCGGATTACCGAAACAGGTGGCGGAGGGAACGGTGATGGTTCCCGTGAACGTGCATGGTCTAGGCGAGGTGCCGCTCTTCCTACGCCCGGATTTGGCTGAGGCGGGTAACGGAACACTCAGCGATTTCACTGAGCTGCAACCCGGAATGAGCTTCGACATCGCAGCCACCGCACGCCCCAGCCAAGGCGCGGAGATGCTTCCCATCACCCTCTCGGCCACGCGTGCACCGGAGAATATCACTGGTCCGGAAGAGCTGTGGCGCATCACCAGCTGGTTGCGCTCCAGCTTTCATGGATTGTGCGCTGATTTGCCGTGGGATACCGGAAAGATTCTGCCTGGCATGGTGATGGGGGATGTCAGCATGCAAGATTCCACATTGCGCAATCAATTCACCGTCACTGGGCTAAGTCACCTCAGCGCGGTTTCTGGCTCCAATGTCGCAGTGGTTACTGGCGCCGCCCTGGTTCTAGCAACGGCATGTAAAGCGGGACGGCTTACTCGGCTGGCGGTAGCTGGGGTGGCCCTGGTGGCTTTCGTGCTGCTGGTCGGGCCGGAAGCAAGTGTTCTGCGGGCGGCCATTATGGGCAGTGTTGGGCTGGTCGCCGTAGCCTCCGCCCGGTGGACGGATGTGATCGCCTCTCTCTGCGCGGCGGTGATTCTGCTGATGGTGATCTTTCCGGAGATGTCAATCAGCTATGCCTTCGTGCTGTCTGGTGCAGCGACGGCGGGAATTGTTGTGGTGTTGCCATGGTGGTCAAAAGCCGTACTGGCACGTATGCCACTGATTCCATGGTTTTCCATAAACGGCCATCCCACACAGTTGCAGGCGATGCTGGTGCGCATGGTGTTGGTGGCCATCGCTGCGGATCTTGTAACCATACCGATCATCATTCACATGACAGGCAAAGTTTCGTTGGTAGCCGTGGCATGCAATTTGGCGGTGACAGCGGCGGTTCCCATCATTACTGTGCTGGGTCTGGCGGCCGCGCTCGTGGCCGCGATCTACCCGCCGGTGACGGCACCGTTGGCCACGATCATCATTGCCCCAGCCGTGCCTTGTGCAGCCTGGATTCTACGGGTGGCAAGCATTGGCTCCAGTGTCCCGATGCTCGCCACCCCAGGTGGATGGACGTGGGCAGGTGTGGCTACCGGATTGCTTGCATTGCTGTTGCTCAGCGTGCGTTTCTTTCGGCACTGGCGCAGACTTCGGTGGTGCTGGGCAACGGTGCTATGGGGCCTAGTGATATTGGGGGCATGGGGACGAGGGGGCGTCCTAAAGCTAGAAAGACCAGAAACACCCGCAGCGCTTGTGAGTGGGCCGATAGAACTTGGCGACAAAATCGTGATTCGGGTGCGCGATGATGCGCAGGCATTGCGGCAACAGCAAGAAATAGAGGTGGCAGTGGGGAGAGCCGGCGGAACAGGAAAGGTCGCGGTGATAGTAACGCAGTGTGGCAAACCCCACGACAGACCAAGTTTTATGCCCAATGGGGTACCGGTGTACTACCCATGCACAGACAACCTAGAGATCCGTTAGGGATCCATGGGCGGGGATCTGGCAAGATCGAACCTATGAATGTGCCCGCCGCTGCGCCCGCCCCTGAGCACCCCGCATCCATCAACATGATCGTCGGGGGCGACGACTTCCTCGCCGAACGGCGCAGGCAAGGCATTGTAGAACAGGCACGGGCAGCCAGCGGGGATCCGAACTTACCAGTAGAGATGCGTAAAGCCTCGGAACTCAGTGCCCCTGAGCTGGCCGAACTGCTCAGCCCCAGTCTGTTCGCCGAAGACCGCATCGTGGTGGTCACCGGCGTAGAAGACACGGGGAAGGAGATCATCGGACTGCTTGAGCAGGCCATTAAAGACCCGGCAGATGGCGTGGTGTTGATCATCGTGCACACCGGCAAGGGACGCAACAAGAAACTCGTGGACAGCTGGCCGAAGCTTGGTGCCGTGGTATTCCAAGCCGGGGAGCTAAAAGGCCGCGAGCAGCTGGCATTTATCGACCAGGAATTCCGCTCTCAGGGTGCGCGCGTGACCCGCGAAACATGTGAACTTTTGCTTGACGTGGTTGGAAGTGACCTGCGGCAGTTGGCCAGCGCCATCAGCCAGCTCATCGCTGATACCGACGGGCAGGTCGATGCAACCGCAGTGAAGCGGTACTACCAAGGGAAAGCCGAGGTCAGTGGGTTTGAGGTTGCCGATTATGCCATTGCCGGAAACGTCCGAGCCGCCGTGGCTTTGGCGCGCCGGGCGCTTCAGTTGGGAGTGGCTCCGGTCCTTCTTGCGAGCGCGCTAAGCTCCGCCGTGGCGGATATTGCGAAGGTAGCGGGTGTCGGAAATATTAACTCCCGCCGCGATGCGGCGAAGTTTGGCATGGCACCGTGGAAGTTGGACAAGACTATCCGCACTGCGCGGCGCTGGACCACCCCCATGATCGCCCAGGCGGTGCAAATCACAGCAAACCTGGATGCAGGTGTGAAAGGCCATAGCGCCGACCCCGACTATGCCGTGGAGGACGCCGTGCGCCAGATCGCACACATTGCAGGGCGACGTTAGCGCAGGTGTGCCTGGGGATTAGCGCAGGTTAAAGCCCTTCCACAAGCCACAGTGAACCGCGTCATCATAGCGGGTTTCAAAATGGTACTCGCGCGAACTCTCCCAGTCGTCCACTCCGCCTTCCAGGTGGGAGCCGATTAGCGCACCAGTCAGCGACGTGCGGGTATTGCGGTTTCCCGGCCAGTTAACTGCCACATGCAGGAAATCATGCGGGGCGTACTGTTCTCGGTGATCCAAGTACAACTGCGTCAGCAGCAGGGCAGAAGCCGTGCAGGAACCTGCGTCCCACCCCTGGCCGAGGATTTGCACAAACTTCCTGCGGTGCCGGTACAGCTCCTCAAAATCTCCCTGCTCCAGGAACGGATGCAGATGCTCACACACAGCATCCACGCGGGAAATCAACTCGCTTAGCGGCACATCAGGACCGGTCAGATCCGTAATAAGTGCCGTATCCAGATCCTTGAGGATGTCGGATTTTTCCTCGTTTGTCAGCAGATTGTCGTTGTCGAAGTTTTCATCACCGGCCAGACCCCCGGCCACGTCCAAGAGATTGGTGCCTTTTCGGGCAGACATCAGGCAGGCCATTACTGCACACGCAGCGCGAGCCACACCCGAATCATGGGTAATCACGCCCTGGAGCACCGACCAGCCGACGCCCTGATCCGACGGGGCTAGCAGTGCGCTTGCGGCCACACGCATCACGGCACCTGCGCCTCCGGAGTGCGAAGCCACATCGTCCCAGTGCTCGGCACCGAGTTGGCTTAGACGATCCAGCGATTCGGTCGTCGAAGCGCCGGGGGAGCGATCGTAGTCCGGGTCGGCGTGATAGTTGATGAACTGCTGACCGATGGCCTGCATGCCTTCCTCACGATCCAGGTTGTCCCGGTCGATGTCCAGCATCGCGGCGCAGAGAGCCAGCGTCATTTGCGTATCGTCGCTGATAACCAGCTGCTCCGGCAGCGGGGTGCGATCCGGCTGCGGTGGGTTTTGGTACGGGTAGCCCCATGCATCGCCCAAAGCGGTGCCGAGCAGGGCTGAGCGGAAGCGATCCTTCATCCCTTTGTCGAACTCCTTCGAAAACTAAAACTTAAGGCTCACAATCCTGGATAGCTAGATCACTAGCTTAGGGCATAATGAAAACCCGCACCCAGGCAAGGTGGTTGCTGTTGCAGCTTTGTGACGCAACATCTCAACCCCGTGTAGAAGATGCGGGTTATTTTTACGCAAAGAGCGGGTGGAAACCTTTGAAAAGGATCCTTAAGCCATCTTGTTGAAGCGAGCGGCCATGCCGGACTTCTTGTTAGCCGCGTTGTTGCGGTGGATGGTGCCCTTGGTGACAGCCTTGTCGTAGAAGCGGGAAGCGACGCGCAGCTGTGCCTCTGCGGCTTCCTTGTCGCCAGCCTCAACGGCGGCGTTGAACTTGCGAGTCTCGGTGCGCAGACGGGAGCGGATAGCCTGGTTGCGCTTGCGAGCGATCTCGTTGGTGAGAACGCGCTTCTTCTGCTGCTTGATGTTTGCCATGGTGGCGTGCCTCTTCTTTCAAAAAGTCTTCGGTAAAAATGTTCTGTTCATCAGGGAAACGGGCTCCCTCAACGGCCTCGCGATCTCTAACATCCCACCCAAGGTCCTGCGGGATGCGGCGTGGCCTGCAGTGCAGACGCTAGGCGCCCAGTAGCGGAGTTACTCTGGATAGCACCGTGAACTCGAAAAATGTTAGCAGTTGGTGATTGGAAAAGACAAAATCCCGCCAGTTAGCTCCAGCCATAAACTTGCCGCAGCTCATTGGCGACACGTTCAAAGCGGCGGGCGGGCAGTGGAATGCCCCGGCGTTGGATTAGTGTTTCCGGCACTTCCAGCACCTTATCCATACGAACCCAGCTATCCCTATCTGCATCCGAGCTCCACGGGCCGGTGCCTACGGGGATCCAGTTGGCTTGGTTACCGTAGTCGTCTCGGGAGGAAATCAGAAGGGTGAGTAGACGGTGGTGGTTGCGTCCTACCACCAGCACCGCACGCAGCTCCGGGATCATGCCCTTCTTTGGTCGAATATTTGCCCAGACGACTTCGCCTGCGTCGGCCTGACCGTCCATATCGGGGACATAAGTTACTGCACGGGCAAGGTCCCGGCTGGGGGTTTTGATGGTCTCTTCGCGCGAATTCATCGCCGCCGCGAACTGTCCACCCATGCCCAGGTGGGTATGGAGCTCCCCGATGCCACGTTTCAGCGCCTTCTTGCGCGTGAAGTGGTGAATATAAAACTGTTGGAAGAATTCTGCGATGGCCCCGAAGAGATTGTGTGATTTCCCACGTGGGGGCGTCACTTTCATATCACTTGCTTCCGAACCAGACATGGATAAAAGATTACCTGAACAAAACACTTCCAGGTAGCCAGGTGGCAGCTAAACCCCGTCTGCTACTTCTGGGTAGATACATAGTAGGGTTACGCGTAAGCGAAAGAGGAGGGCAAATGGCAGCCAAGCAGAAGAATTACGCCACACAGACGTTTACGGATCCCGAGAGGATTCGTAACTTCTGCATCATTGCCCACATTGACCATGGCAAGTCGACCCTGGCCGACCGTATCCTGCAGATGTCCGGCGTGGTCGAAGATCGCGATATGCGCGACCAGTACCTGGACAACATGGATATTGAGCGCGAGCGTGGCATCACTATCAAGGCACAGAACGTACGCCTGCCGTGGGTGCCGAAGACCGGTGCGCACGCGGGCGAAGAGCTAGTGATGCACCTGATCGATACGCCCGGCCACGTGGACTTTACCTATGAGGTCTCCCGCGCCCTCGAAGCGTGTGAGGGATGCATCCTGCTGGTCGATGCGGCCCAGGGTATCGAGGCACAGACGCTGGCGAACCTGTACCTGGCGATGGAAAACGATCTGGAAATCATTCCGGTTCTGAACAAGATTGACCTGCCAGCAGCAGATCCAGAAAAGTACTCCCTGGAACTTGCCCACATCATCGGCTGCGAGCCAGAAGAAGTGCTGCGCGTATCCGGCAAGACTGGCGAGGGCGTGCCGGAGCTCCTGGACAAGGTATGTGAACTGGTGCCACCGCCAGTGGGTGATGCCGATGCCCCGGCCCGTGCCATGATCTTCGACAGTGTGTACGACATCTACCGCGGTGTGGTGACGTATGTACGCATGATGGACGGTCGGCTGGAATCGCGCCAGAAAATCCAGATGATGAGCACTGGCGCGACCCACGAGACGCTAGAGATCGGCGTGGTTTCCCCGGAGCCGACGAAGACCAAGGGCCTGGGCGTGGGCGAGGTCGGTTACATCATCACTGGTGTGAAGGACGTCCGTCAGTCCAAGGTCGGTGACACGATTACCTGGGCCACCAACGGTGCCGAGGTGCCGCTGAAGGGTTACCAGGAGCCAACCCCGATGGTGTACTCCGGTCTGTTCCCGATCAGCGCCGATCAGTACCCGGATCTGCGCGAAGCCATCGAAAAGCTGCAGCTCAACGATGCATCCCTAACCTTTGAGCCAGAGACGTCGGTAGCCCTGGGATTTGGTTTCCGCTGTGGCTTCCTCGGGCTGCTGCACATGGAAATCACCCGCACACGCCTGGAACGCGAGTTCGGCCTGGATCTGATCTCCACTGCGCCGTCAGTGGTCTACCGCGTGGTGAAGGAAGACGGCAAGGAAGTGTACGTTCGCAACCCCTCGGATTGGCCGGGTGGCAAGATGCGCGAGGTATATGAGCCGATCGTGAAGATGACCGTGATCGTGCCCTCGGAGTTCTTGGGCTCCACCATGGAACTGTGTCAGTCGAAGCGCGGCCAAATGGGCGGCATGGACTACCTGTCCGAGGACCGCGTGGAGCTGCGTTACACCATGCCGCTGGGCGAGATTATCTTTGATTTCTTTGACCAGCTGAAGTCCCGCACGAAGGGCTATGCCTCGCTGAACTATGAAGAAGCCGGCGAGCAGCTGGCCGACCTGGTGAAGGTGGACATCCTGCTGCAAGGCGACCCCGTGGATGCGTTCAGCGCAATCGTGCACCGCGACAACGCGCACTGGTACGGCAACAAGATGACGGTGAAGCTGAAGGAACTGATCCCGCGCCAGCAGTTCGAGGTGCCGGTGCAGGCCGCTATCGGTTCCAAGATTATCGCCCGCGAGAACATCCGTGCCCTGCGCAAGGACGTGCTGTCCAAGTGCTATGGCGGCGATGTGTCGCGTAAGCGCAAGCTGCTGGAAAAGCAAAAGGAAGGCAAGAAGCGCATGAAGGCCATCGGTTCGGTCTCTGTGCCGCAGGAGGCCTTCGTTGCTGCGCTGTCTACCGACGCCGACTAGGCTCAGTCCAGCTGCCGTACCGCCGCGGCCAGGCGGTTCAGCTCGTTGAGGGAGAGATCTTCGTCCCCATGCGCATTGCAATAATCCAACAGAGTGTACCCGGTGAGCTGTAGCTGGTTGTGCTTAGCCCACAATTGCCGCGCATAGGTGGAGTTGTTGTTAATCATCTTCATCATGTGCTTGCGTTCGCTGAGCAGCTCGAATTGCAGATCACGGCGTGCGTAGAGCGCGCGATCTGGCGGGGTGATCAGCAACGCGCCCAGCAGTGCACCCATTGCCGCTTCGCAATGGCCTACCAGGCGGCGGTGATAGTGGGCGTCAGATGTAGTGCGCCAGAGCCACAGGAAGATAAACGAGCAGATAACCGCAACGCACACTTCGGCGAGGCGATCGACGACCACGTCGCCGAGCGGGCGTTCCATTGAGTTGCCCATCATCAGTGCCATGGGGGTGGTGAAGATGACGGTGAAGGCATAGTTCTTGGCAATGAAGAACTCGGCGGCGAATTGGCAGATGGCCAGCAGGAAGAGCAGCAATAGGCCGTCGATGTGGAAGGCGTGGGCGATGGAGAACAGCCCAATGCCCAGCACGGAGCCGAGCAGGCGATGCAGTCCGCGGATGGTGCCGGGGACCTTCTCGGGTCCCCATTGCAGGATCAATAGGGCAGTGATTACACCCCAGTCAGGGCGGTCTAGCCCCAGCCAGATTGTGGCGGCGCAGGAGGTGAGGCTGGCGAGCACAACCTTTTCCATGCTGAGCTCTGCCTGGCTATGGATGTTTAGCGACCGGCCGAAGCGGTATTTCACAGATGGCTGGTGGTGTGGGATGGCAATGCGGGTGGGGTCGACCATGCCGTTGGTATCGGAGAAGTCTTCGTCCGTATCTACGTAGCCGGTCCGGGCGCTGATGGCCATGAGCTGTTGACGGGCACGTTGGACTTGTACCACCAGGTCACGTTGTGATTCCCGGATCACCTTGCCCGCGGAGACAATGCCTGCGCCCATCAGTGCCGACCAGGCCTCGGAAAGGGAAGTGCGGGCAAGGTAGTAGTTGCCAGGGGTCGGGTCTTGGTCGAAATCCGCCACCGCGCTGTTGAGCGTACGGATGGCCTGCTGCTCTGGGCCGTGAGGATTGAATAGGGCAGGGAACATGCCCACGATCACGGCGACGAACGCACCAAACAAACTCCAGCCGCCAATGGCCAGGGGGTTTAGGTCGCTGCGGGCAATCATCGTCGCGCCGCCGGAGACCATGACAATGAAGAATCCGCCCGGTGGTGGCAGGCGCAGTGCGTTCTGAGTGTAGGTGAACACGCCCGAAAGGAAGGTGCAGTACAGGCCCGCGATCATCAGCCACCAGTGTGAGCCACCGGAATCCAGGTGCTCCCACATCATCTTGCCCAGCCAAGCAGCGATGGTGGGGCAGGCAGCTAGCAGCGTGGCGGAGAAAAGCATCACCTTTAGGCGTGTGCGATAGGGCAGATTACCGCCGTAGATCACGGTAAATGCACCGCCAGCGACCAGCAGCATTGCATCGCTTAACCCTAGTGACCAGGCGATCGTGCCGGGAATCAGCAGTGACAGTGCCGCTCGCAGTCCACCAGCCCAGCCCGCCGCCTTCGAGTTGAAGGTGGTAAACAGCTCCCACGCACTTGGGCGATGGGGGATGGGGAATTCCGCGGGGTTCTGTGGGGGCTTTGGGTTGAGCGGGGTGGGTTGCTTGTGGGGGCTGGTTTGATTCACTGCGGTGGTGGTTTTCCTTGTCTGAGGCTGCGAATAAAGACATTCACAGTGTAAACCCCGTAATCGAACGATGAGCTGTGGGATGTCCAGAGCGGTGTTTACACTTAATTGCATGAGCTACAAAGAGCCGCAACGCTATGGCGAGTGGGATAGCCGGGGTAGCCGGGAGAACAAGGATTACCTCGCTGGCTGGATGCCGGATGCTGATCCACACGATGGGCAGGTTGCGCGTACTTCTGATGAGCAGGACCTGGAAGCTCGTCGTATTCGGTTGTCAAGGTACCGTCCGAACGCTGCAAAGAAGATTGCGGCGTGGCTGGCTTTGATCCTGGGAGTGATGATGCTCTTCGGGATCCTCTTCGGCTCCTTGGAGGAAGCCAGTGGGGGTCTAAGAGTAATCTTCGCCGTGTTGTACTTCCTCATATTCGCTGGCCCGGCGCTGTACTGGATGTATGCGAACAAACGCGATACGGAGGCGGTGCGGGAATGGGCCGCTACGGAAGGGAACTACCGAGAGGTGTGGGAATCCTTCGACCCTGCAACAAAGTCCGCTTTCGCCCGGCCGGCTCAGGCCGAAGAGTTGCCTCTGTTGCCGAAACGTCCTTGGCTGTGGATTTGGATTGCGGAGTTCGTACTTATCACCGCCGTGGGCACACTGACCCCCGCTTAGCTGTCGCCAGAATTGTTGGGTGGTGGGGGGGATTTCTTGGAAGCCTAGCGCTTCCGCTAGTCGTCCACCGTCAGTACGACCTTTCCTAGTGCGTGGCCTGACTCGACCTCCTCGTAGGCTTCGGCTGCGGCACTGAAAGGTAGCTCTTTGCCGATCACGGGACGCATCGCGCCTTCGGCTACCAGGCGAGCGAGTTCCGCGAAGCGTTCCTCGGTACGAATCCGAGTGATGCCGCTTCCGCCTAGACGGGCAGCAAGCTGCTTGTCCGCGGCGCTGCGGATCGCGCCCTCCGGCGCAAGATGCACCAGCCCTTCCAGGACATCGCCACCGACCAGGTCCAGAATGCCGTCCACTGGCGGGACGGTGACGTGGGAACCGGTCTTGCCCAGCTCTGCGGTATCCATAAAACGCGCGCCCAGACGCTCTACCAACATCTTCTTGCGGGCGCTGGCGATGCCGATGACCTCGATGTCGAAATGTTGCGCCAGTTGAAGGGCGTGCGTGCCCACGCCACCGCCTGCGCCAATTACCAGAAGGCGAGCTCCCTCGTCCGGCCAGGTACCCAATTCGTGAAGCTCGGCCAGGGCATCGTAGGCGGTTCCAGCAGCCGCGGGCAGGCAGGCCGCGTCGGCGGACTCTACACCGCTGGGGATAGCTGCGGTCGAGGTGGCGTCCAAAAGAACAAGAGAATCACTGGCAGTGCCAGTGCCGGAGAAAGCAGACCCAAAGACGCGATCGCCCGGCGAAAAATCGGTGGAGGGGTCGGCTTCTACGACTGTGCCCGCGGCCTCACGGCCCATGGCCATGGGGAAGGTGACGGGGAAGAAGCCCTGGCGTTGGCCATTACGCACTTTAATATCGCCGGGATTGAGGCTGATTGCGGTGGGGCGGATCAAAACGCTGCCGGGCTGCCAGGTGTAGTCGGCGACATCGAGGAAACGAGTGACCTCGGGGCCGCCAAAGGAATCGAAGCCGAAAATACGCATGAGCCCCATCGTAGGGGCTCAGGGGAGAGTGAGGGGCCTAGTTTTTGGCCAAGCGGCGCATGAGGAAAGCAAATAGTGCGCCGGAAATGTTGTGCCACACGGCGGCGACAGCGCCGGGGATGGCGGCTTCCGGGCTCCAATACTTCCCCGACATTCCGGAGGCCAGGCCTGCGGACTGTGTGGCGACCTCGATGGCGGTGGTGCGGCAGACAGTGGGGGATTCGCCGGTGGCGCGGGCAGCGAAGTAGCCCAGGACATAGCCGATGAGGTTGTGGATGATGACGGCGACAAGCACGGTGACGCCGATGTTCATCAGGGTGTCCGAAGACTTAGCGACGGCAGGGAAGACGACTCCGCCGATAGCGACAATGGACAACCACGGCAGAACCGGCAGCAGAAACGTGACGATGCGATCGAAAATCACACGGATGACCAGGCCGCCGATGACGGGCAGCAGCACGGTCTGAACCAGACTCCACGCCATGGACTTACCATCCACCGGAGTTTCCTCACCCGCGAGTAGCAGCATGATAACCGGGGTGACCAGCGGGGACAGGATAGTGGAGACGGAGGTCATGGTCACGGACAGTGCAACGTCGCCCTTAGCCAAATAGGCGACCACGTTGGAGGTGGTGCCGCCGGGTACGGATCCCAGCATCAGCAGGCCAATCGCCAGCATTGGGTTCAGCCCCAGCAGCTTGGCTACGGCCACAGCACCCAGCGGCATGATGACGAACTGGGCGATCACACCGATGACGATTGGCATGGGACGTTTCGCAACCAGCGCGAAGTCAGGCAGCCTCAGGGTCAGTCCCATGCACAGCATGATGATGGCGATCATCGTGGAGATGTGCGCTGCCAGGGGAGTGAAGGTGCCCGGGCTGGCCAGTGCTAGGCCTGCGCCGATCAAGATAAACGCGGGGAAAGCCCATACGGCAATGGTTGCGGAGCGTTCCTCGGATGAGTTGGTTGTGTTGCTTCTCTGCTTCTCTTTGACCGTCATACATCCACTATATGGGATAGAAGTCTCAAAATATGAAATTTGCTGGTATTGGTGGCTATAAGAGGCAAGCAAGCGGACGGGTTACAGTGGTTATACACAGATACCGAGACCTTGCATCGCCCCGAAGGAGTGACCATGAGCCAACCCCGCACTTGGTTTACCAGCGACCTACACCTTGGCCATCCGTTCGTCGCTGGGCTGCGTGGCTTCGGCGAGAAAGAGGAAGAAGTCGCCCGGCATGACGACACGATCCTCGCCAATCTCACAGCCGCACTGCGCTCTGGCGATACGCTCTGGGTACTCGGAGATATTTCCTCCGGGTGGGGTCCACAGGAGGAAAGGGCGCTAGACCTGCTACGGGACGCTTTTTCTGACCTGGACATAACTGCTCACCTCATCGCGGGCAATCACGACACATGCCATCCGCTGCATGCCAACAGTGCCCGACGTCAGCGGAGGTTCCTTGAGGTGTTCGATTCCGTTCAGCCCTATCAGTGTGTGGTGCCATGGGACCCGGACGGCGACGGAGTGGCGGACAACGAGGACCTTGCCAAGAAGGCAGACACCGAGGTTGCCTGGTTGTGCCATTTCCCGCGCCCCGGCCAGGATCACGAGGGGATGGAATCCCGCTACGACTATCTACGACTCGATGTGCCATATGTAATTCACGGGCATCTGCATTCCGCTACTCCAATTACTGGCCCTGGGCAGGTTGACGTTGGCGTCGATGCATGGAATCTGCAGCCCGCCCCCTATGAGGAGGTAATGGAGCTGCTTTACCGCGACGCATAGCCTTTAACCCGTGCATAAGTCGTCGCTTATGTATATTCATATTGTGTTTTCTCGCCTAGGTGTCCTAGGTGGATTTTTATGACGCCCACTCGTCAGCGCACGACGAAACGAACAATCGGGACTAGAGGTTATGACATTCAACTTTTCCCAGTACACCTATCGGCCACGGCATGCGGCCAAGGATTCTCGCTCTCACCTAACTAAAGGGGTTGCTACCGCCGCCCTCACGGCAACCGTGAGCATGGCGGGAATCGCCGCTCCAGCTAACGCTGCCCCCGCTGGCCCGCCCGCGGGTTCTCAGATGCCGGCTCTGCCGCCGCTTCCACCGGCGCCAAAGCTGCCGCCGGTTCCGCAGGCTGTGGAAGATGCCCTGAACAAGCTGGGCATGTCGGCTAATCAGATCCCAGGTTCCTCGGCTCCGCACCGCCCGGCACCAGCTCCGCACCGCCCCGCGCCAGGCCCGAACCGCGGTTACCAGGTGCGCACGATCCACAACGTTCCAGCTCGCACCTCATTGGCTGTTGTCACTAACAATGGCATCGCAAAGACTCCGAACGCAGACCAGGCACGACCAGGCCTATCTATTGTGAAGCTGTATATGGCTGACTACGTACTGCGCTACGGCGACCACAGCAACTCGGATCGCTACCTGGCCGAGCGTATGATCCGCTTCTCCGATGATGGAGCTGCTTCCAAGATCAACCGGAAGTACCCGCGAGCAATTAGCACTATCGCCCGTGAATACGGCCTACGTAATACCCGAGCGGCCGCACACTGGGGTAATTCCTACACGTCTGCTACTGATACCGCGAACTTCCTCCACAAGCTTCGCATCCGCCACCCGCGATCTTTGGTACTGCACTGGATGCGCACCGCCAGCCCGGTAGCAGCAGATGGCACTCGCCAAGACTGGGGCACGGTGCACCTGCCGGGCGTCAATGGCACAAAATGGGGATGGTCCGATTACGGTCCGCAGACCCGGGCCTCAGCATCGTTCGGTAATGGCTATACCGTCGCTTCTTTCTCCTGGGGCGACCGTGCAGTACAGAACGCAGATACTCGCGCAGCGGCGCGTTACCTACGCTAGTCTTAAGGCTCGAAGCCTAGAGGCCGTATAGATCGGCCTGAGAGAGCTCTTGTCTCGGGCTGATCGCAAACGGTTGACGAAAGGTTTTTAAGAAGAATGGCACCACAGGACAACAATCCTTTTAATAGTGGCGGTGGCGGAACGAACGGGAACAACCCGAATGACCGTACCGAATACATGGGCGCAGCAAACGCATCTCCGTACTCTGCGCCCAACGGTGGCAGTACCGCAGATAGCAACGGGGCAAATGCGCCTGAGCCGCCGCAGTATCGGCGCCAGGATGACCAGAGCACTCAGGTGTTTGGATCCTCTGGAACCAACAATGGGCAGGGTGGCCAGTACGCAGGTTCGTTCGGCACGCAGAATGGCGCTGGGGCACAGGGGAGTGCCCAGGCAGGCGCGCCGGGCAATACATTTGGAAATGATCCTTACGGTAACCAGGGATATAACCCCCAGGTCGGCAGTGGCCAGCAGAGTTACGGCCAGCAAGGGTATGGCCAGCAAGGCTATGTCCAGCAGGGTTATGGTCAGCAAGGTTACGGACAGAGTGCCTACGGGCAGCCAGGCCAGCAGGGATTTGGCCCGGCTGCGCAGCCATTTGGCCAGCCTTATGGACAGGGCAACCCCAACCCACAGGGCGGCAACGGTGGCGTAGCCAAAATCGTGATCGGCCTCTTAGTCCTCATAGCTCTCGTGGTTGGCGGTGTGCTGATTTATAACGCAGTCTCCGGCGACGATGAAGGGGGAGAGAAAAAGCCAAGCACATCGGAGTCCCAGCCCACGAACACGACAGGGGAGGGCGACAACGGTGACTCCGATTCGCCAGAGCAGAAGACATCGGCGCCTAACCTTCCGTTGCCGACCGAATACAGTCCGACGTACGGCACTGATCTTTCGGAATTTGAGGACATGCTGGACGACAACTTAAGTGACCTCGAGGATCTGATGAGCAGCCTCAGCGAGAATCCCATCGAGCCTTCGGGAATCCCGAGCTAGCTCCAGCCCGTCTAGTAACTGGCAAACGATCGGCAAAAACGAACACAAGAAACCCCCAGGCGAACTTACAACCTGGGGGTTTCTTGCTGACGTTTCAAGAGGAGAATGACCGTTCGTATTTGGATCCTTTCTGTCGACCACTGGTAACTAATCTAAACAGCCTTCCTGGAAACTACCTGTGTGTGATCTGCTAGCTTTCTACGCATTGTTTATTGTTTCGCCGACAGGCTCGAGAGCATAAAAACGCTCTTTGAAGGCCTCTCTTTTCGGCTAAAGGTACGTTGCGAGCAAATGAGTCTGGTCAAGACGCTAGGGTTGAGGCTCGAGCTTCCTCTACATACGACAGAAAAGAAAATGGGGTGTGATCCCGCAATGGAAGGCGCAAAGTCTACTTCTACGGCTGCAGGTTCGGCAGGCAGCACAAGCAAGGATTCCGACGCAGCCAAAGTGGCGAATGCAGAAAAGGTCAAAGTTGATCCACTGATCTTCTGGGTCGCCTGTGGCTTCATCGTGGGCTTCGTGGCCTACGCCATCATCTTCAAGGACAAGGCTGCTGCGAGCCTGTCGACGGGGTCGAACTGGTTGTTGGAAAACTTCAATTGGCTCTACATCGGCAGCATCTCGCTGGCTTTCCTCTTCCTCATGGTGCTGTTCGTTTCGCGCTTCGGTCGCATGAGGCTTGGCGTTGAGGGAGAAGAACCAGCCTTCCGAACCCTTTCGTGGTTCGCCATGCTCTTCGCCGGTGGCCTCGGTGCTGTGCTGATGTTCTACGGTGTGGCTGAACCCATGAACCACGTTGTCAACGTGCCCATGCAGGATGCTGAACCGATGAGCTCCGAAGCTATCGGTGAGGCGATGGGCTTCACTCTGTATCACTTTGGCCTGCACATGTGGGTTATCTTCGCCCTGCCCGGCCTTGCCCTGGGGTATTTCATCTACAAGCGTCACCTACCGCCGCGTGTATCCAGTATCTTCGCACCGATCCTCGGCGCCCGTATCTACTCTTGGCCCGGAAAGCTAATCGACGCCCTGTCTATCATCGGTACCGTTTTCGGCATCGCGGTGTCGGTCGGCCTCGGTACGTTGCAGATTAACTCTGGTCTGTCCAAGGTTTTCGGCGCACAGACTGTCGCATGGGTACAGATTCTTATTCTGGTGGTCATTGTTGTGGCGTCGTCAATCTCAGTATCCACCGGTCTGTCTAAGGGCATTAAGTGGCTGTCGAATATCAATATTCTCGCTGCGACTCTGCTGATGGTTTTTGTGCTTTTGACCGGCCCGACGCTGCTGCTTTTGCGCGGCACGATGGATGCCACCAGCCTGTATGCGGAATATCTGCCGAAGATCATGTTCTGGTCCGATTCTCAGCAGGTGAATCCTGGCTGGCAGGGTAAGTGGACGGTCTTCTACTGGGCATGGACGATTTGCTGGTCCCCGTTCGTGGGCATGTTCGTTGCCCGCATCTCCCGTGGTCGCACTGTCCGCGAGTTCATCGGTGGCGTTTTGCTGCTTCCGACGGCCTTCACGATTCTTTGGTTCGCTGTCTTCGGTTACTCGGGTCTGGATATTGAAAAGAAAGAGCCGGGCGTACTGACCAACCCCATTGTGGAACAGGGTGACCCAGCTACGGCATTGTTTGTCTTCTTGGAACACTTCCCGTGGACGCTGGCCACCAGCATCCTGGCGCTCTTCGTGATCACCATCTTCTTCGTCACTTCCATCGACTCTGCAGCACTGATCAACGACATGTTCGCTGCCGGTGAAGAGGGCAAGACTCCGCTGATCTACCGACTGCTGTGGTGCATCATGATCGGTGCAGTCGCAGGCTCCATCCTGATCATGGCGCCCGATGCGGGAATCGATGCGCTCCAGCAAACCGTCATCATCATTGGCTTCCCATTCGTACTCTTTAACTTCGTCATGATGTACTCGCTCGTTAAAGGCATGAATGACGATGCCGCGGCACGCCCCGAACCGCCGTCACGCCAGTGGGGTAAGACTGACTCGGCGGAGAAGCTGGCCGAGCACGAGTCGCGTCCTGCCCCTGGTTACGACAACGAGGGTAAGGAGCATGCACGCTTCGAATATGATGCGGAAGGAAACCTCATTATCCCTGGCAATGTGCGTATCGAAGGTGACCTGGGAGTTGTGGGCGATGTAGATCATGATGCGGAAAGCTCTCCCGCCCGCCCGATGTACGACCAGGAAGGCGAGTTGATCACGGAAGAGCCAGTTGCTGACGATGACGCAGCGGAGGATAAGGGCGTCAATCGGCAGTAGGCAATAAGAACAGAGCCGAGGAATGGCATTGGGCACATCCGTACGAGCAACATCGGTAGGCTGGATCAAGTACGAATAAACCTATAAAAAAGGAGTGACCATGGTTCAGCGTGTAGGTGTTATCGGTGCAGGTCTGATGGGATCTGGCATTGCAGAGGTCGCCGCCAAGGCCGGCAGCGACGTGCTGGTGTGGGAGGCTAAGCAGGAGTTTGCCGATGCGGGTAAGGCACGCATCGAAAAGTCCCTGGAGAAGGCCGTGAGCCGTGGCAAGCTATCCGAGGAGGATCGTGACGCTGCGCTGAGCCGCCTGACCTTTACCACCAAGCTAGAGGACTTCGCAGACCGCGAGCTGGTCATGGAAGCGATCATTGAAAACGAAGACATCAAGAAGGATGTCTTCGCAAAGCTGGACGAGATCGTCGAGGACAAGAAGGCACCGCTGTGCTCCAACACGTCCTCTCTGCCGATCCAGACGATCGCCAGTGCCACCAAGAACCCGGGCCGCGTACTGGGGCTGCACTTCTTCAACCCCGTTCCGGTGCTGCCACTGGTGGAGGTCATCCCAGCGCTGACCACCGACGAGGACGCTGTTGAGATCGCGCAGACCTACGCCACCGAGAAGCTGGGCAAGCAGGCCATCCGCGCGAAGGATCGCTCTGGCTTCATCGTGAACTTCCTGCTGGTTCCGTACATGCTCTCTGCCGTGCGCATGGTGGAAAACGGTGTGGCAACCCCGGAGGATATCGATACCGGCATGAAGCTGGGCGCCAACCACCCGATGGGGCCGCTGACCCTGGCCGACATGGTGGGCTTGGATACCTGCGCCTTCATCGCTGACGTCATGTACAAGGAGTTCGGCGACCCGAGCTACGCCTGCCCGCCGCTGCTGCGTCGTATGGTCACCGCGGGCCACACCGGACGCAAGTCGGGCAAGGGCTTTTACGAGTACAATTAATCGCACAGCGCTTGATAGGTAAACAAGGGCTACAACTTTCGCCCTACCTAGCCAAGCGAAACCCGACGAAAGGAAAGGTCAACATATGTCTATCGACGATCTGAAGAACAAGGCAGAAGGCGCCGCAGGCAAGGCCAAGGAGGCTGCTGGCGAGGCTACCGACAACAACGACCTGGCCAACGAGGGTCGTGCGGATCAGACCAAGTCCGACATCAAGGACAAGGCCAACGAGCTGAAGGACAAGGCTTCGGACGCTGTCAACAAGGTTCTGGGCGACGCTCAGAAGTAAAAAGCTAAAGGCTAAAAGCCTAAAGTCCCGGCTGAAAAACTTTCAGCCGGGACTTTTGCTATGCCCCTTTAAAGTCAGGGGCAGAAGTGATGGGGTGCTTATAGCGCCTGGTCAACGACGGACGCAGCACGATCGACAACCTCCAGCGCCCAGTCCAGCTGCTCCTCGGTGGTAACCAGCGGTGGCGCGAAGTGCAGGCGGTGCCCGGAAACCATCGGCCAGATGCCAGCCTTCTTGAGCTCCGCGCCGAATGCACCCATAGCCTCGGCACCCATCGGGGTCTTGGCCTCTTGGTCGCTAACGAACTCGATGGCCCAGAAGAAGCCCTTGCCGCGGACATTGCCCACGCTTGGGTGGTTTTCCGCGATCTTTTCCATGGCCGGGGCGATAACGCGCTCGCCCAGGTCGGCGACCTGCTCGAAGATTTTCTCCTCGCGGTACACCTTCTGCGCGGCCAGGCCAGGAGCCGCCGCCAGTGGGTGGCCAGAATAGGTCAGCCCGCCCGGGTAAGGCTTTTCTGCAAAACGCTGGTAAACGGCCTCGTTCATCATCACGCCACCAAGCGGTGCCATGCCGGAGTTCACGCCCTTGGCGAAGGTAACAAGATCCGGCTGCAGGTCCGAGCCGCCGTGCTCGTACGCGAACATCTTGCCGGTACGGCCAAAGCCGACCATGACCTCGTCCGCGATGTACAGCGCGCCGTGGCGGTCGCAGATTTCGCGCACGCCCTGCAGGAAGCCCTCCGGCGGGACGATGATGCCACTAGAGCCCACAACGGACTCGATCAAAACGGCAGCTACGTTGTCCTCGTAGACCAGCGTCTCTTCCAGCGACTGAAGAGCACGAGCGCATTCTTCCTCCTGTGTGGTGGAGTAGAAGGCGCTGCGGTACAGGAATGGACCCCAGAAGTGCTTCACGTCGCCGTCGGTCGTGGGGTTGCCGTGGCGGCGTGCTTCGCCGGTGGCCATAATCGCGGAGCCGGTAGCGCCGTGGTAGCTGCGGTAAGCCGTCAGGATCTTGGACTTGCCAGTGGTCAGGCGTGCCATGCGGATGGCGTGCTCGATAGCGTCCGCGCCGCCGTTGGTGAAGAACACGTGAGAGAAGTCGCCCTGCGCCTGCTCCACGATTTCCTTGGCCAGCTCGCTGCGCACGTCATTGGAGAACGCGGGGTTCTGGTTGGTGATGCGGGTGGCCTGCTGCTGAATTGCCTCTACCAGCTTCGGGTGGGCGTGGCCCAGGTTGGCGCTGACCAGCTGGCTGCCCAGGTCCAGGTAGCCGTTGCCTTGGTAATCGTAAATCCACGGGCCTTCGGCATAGCTAAGCGGCTGCGGGTTGATCTTCTCTTGCGCTGACCAGCTGTGGAAAACGTAGTTACTGTCGTTGTCGCGTACCTGTTGTTCTGCGGCTTGTGCTTCTTCGGTGCCGACGCTCACACGTGCGCCGTCGAAGGTAGTGAACTCGGTGATGTTAGGGGGGAATTCAGTCATTCTCCCAGGCTACTCCTCCGTGTCGTCGTCTTCAGACGCAAAGTCACTGAAACCGAAGCGCTTCAACCGTGCCCGGTCGGCGGCGGAGGAGGAGCTGGTGAGTTGCAGTAGCTCGTTGTAGATGCCACCACTGGTCGCAAGTTCCGCGGGGGAGCCGACTTCGCAGACATGTCCCTTGTCTAGGGTGACGATCTTGTCAACGTCGGCAATTGTGGACAGGCGGTGGGCGATAACGATGGTGGTGCGTCCGACCATCAGCTCGTTCAGCCCGGCCTGCACCACGCGCTCGGCCTTGGTATCAAGCGCGGAGGTAGCTTCGTCGAGGATCAGCACCGGAGCGTCTTTTAGCATGGCTCGGGCAACGGCGATGCGCTGCTTTTGACCACCGGAAAGGCGCAGGCCGCGCTCTCCAATGAGAGTGTCGTACCCGTCCTTGAAGTGCATGATGAAGTCATGGGCGAAGGCGCGCTTGGCCACGTCCTCGATCTCCTGATCCGTGGCGTCGGGCTTTGCATAAGCAATGTTTTCCCGCACCGTGCCAGAAAAAAGGGCAGGCTCTTGGAACACCACACCGACAGAGCTGCGCAGTTCGGCTGCCGTCATGTTGGCGACGTCCTTGCCGCAGACCCGGAGCTGTCCCTCGGTGGGGCGGTAGAGGCCTAGTAGGAGGTTAACGAGGGTGGATTTGCCTCCGCCGGATTCACCGACAAGTGCGACCTGATCACCCTTGTTTGCCTGGAAGCTGACCTGGTGAATGACAGGCTCGCCCTTGATGTATTCGAAGCTGACGTGATCGAAGTCGATTACCGGGCCATCTGCTGGAGCGGAAAGCTGCGGATGCACCGCATGATCCACGTCCTCCTGGGAGACCAGCATGGGTCCACCTGGGCGGGCGGCTTCCAGCAGGGGAGCAGTAGCCGAGGGGTCCTCCAGCTCCTCCATTGTTTTGAAGTACTCGCGAGAACCGGCGGCAGCGCGCTGGGCAGTATCGACCATCCAGCTCATCATTCCGGCAGGCTGGCGAGCCATCACTACGTATTGCAGCAGCAGCACCATGTCGCCGAGGCTGAAGTTGCCGTGGAGAGTGCGCCAGAACAGCATCAGGTAGATGGCGAAGAAGATGATGTTCATCCCGCCCATGCGCAGAATGTCCATAAAGTGCCACCAGCGTGATTGTTCGCGGGTGAGCTGGATCGTATCGGCGAAGTGTTTTTGGAATAGCCGCAGCTCGCGCAGCTCGGAGACGAAGGACTTCACCACCTTCACCTGGCCGATGACCTCGGCGAAGCGCCCTTGGGCGACGTCGATGTGCTCGTTCTTTTCCTTTTCCCACACCATCCACTTCTTGGAGGTCAGCATCGTCAGATACAGATAAAGGGGGAAAATAAACGCCAGCAGCAAGGCCAGTGGCCAGTAATAGAGTGCGGTGATTACCAGGATCATGCTGACGGTGATCAGCATGGAAAAGAAGTTGTTGGCGAAGGATTTAATGAAATCCGTCAGACCCAGGATGGAGCGATCCAGCCGGGAGATGATTGTGCCCGTCACCTGCTTGTCGTAGTAGCCCTGAGGTAAGGCCAGCAGCTTGGCGTAATAACGGTTGGAAAGGATCTGCCGCATTCGCATCGCCATAACATCACCGAACCATCCGCCGATGTTGTGGATGATGGTGTTGGCCAGCTCCACAGCCAGCAGACCGACGGCCAACCAGATGACGGTTTTTGTCGCATTCTCAATGGCAGCGTCGGAAGCCCCGCCGCCCCCGACGGTATCGACGATGGTGTCGGTGGCCAGCTTCACCAAGAAAGGTGTAGCCAAGGCCAGACCTGCGGTGACGATGCTGGTGATCATCACCACGATGTAGAAAGGCCAGAGTTCCTTCGTTGAGCGCAGGATGCGGCTAAAAGCTTTAATCACACCTTGCCAAGTTAATTGTTCACGTTGGCCTTAGCTAATTCAGCTAATTCGGTCTCAGCGAAATTCCCGATGCGGTCTAGAGCCTCGTTCAGGATTTCCCGGGAAGTACCGAAATTGATGCGCACATGGCCTGCACCTTGCGTGCCGAACATGGAGCCCTCGTTGAAGGCCACCCGCGCCCCTTCCAGCAGCTTCTTGCCTGGGTTTTCATTCAGTCCTGGAACATCGCGGAGGTCTACCCAGAGGAGGAAGCTGGCCTCGGGGCGGATGAACTTCGCGCCGGGAAGTACCTCTGGCAGTCGGCGCTCAAGCAGATCGAGGTTGCCCTGCAGATACTCCAGTTCGCTGGCCAGCCAAGCCTCGCCGTCTGTGTAAGCAGCCTCGGCGGCCACCTGCCCCAGGGTGGAAGCAGAGCCAGTACGCAGCGGGCTGACCTTAGCCATCACTTCGCGGTCGTCCGGGTTTGTAAAGATCATCTGGGCGCAGTGCAGGCCCGCGGTATTCCAGCCTTTCGACGTTGCCAGTACCGTCACCGTTACCCGTGCGGCGGTATCACTCAGCGACGCGAGGGGAGTGTGTTTGTGCGGTGCATAAACAACCGGTGCATGGATTTCGTCGGAGATCAGCCTAACGTCGTATTTGTCCGCCAGCTCCACTAGCTTCTCCAACTCTTCGGGGCGCCATGCGCGCCCCAGTGGGTTATACGGATTGCACACGATCAGCGCGCCCACGCCCGCAGGGTTCGCGGTGCTGGCAAAGGCCTTCTCCAGTGCGGCGAGATCAAATGCCCACTCTTCAGTTCCCTGCTTCTCTACCTTGGTCATCGCGACCTCGACCTTCGGTCGGTTTATGGCACTTGGCACGTCGAAGAACGGGTGATAGCTCGGCACGGGGACGATTACATCGGAGCCCTGCGGCGTCAATTCGTCAATGGCCGCTGCCACGCCTTTAACGACATCGGGTACTAGTCGCACCCATGCCGGGTCGATCTGCCAACCGAAGCGGCGATCCAGGAAGCCCGCTAGAGCCTTCTGTACCGAACCATTGCGGCGCTCGTAGCCGAAGTACTCGCGATCCACGCCCGCCTGGATGGCCTGCTTGACGGCGGGACAGGTGTCGAAATCGGTTTCGGCGACCCACAGGGGCAGTACGTCCTCGTCGTAGACGGTCCACTTCATTGTGCCGCGGGCGCGGAGAGTGTCGACGTCGTGGAAGGTGACGTCGGAGGGGGAGTGTGGGGAGCCCTGAGAGCCATTCTGGGGATCGGTGTTTGAGGAGGAAGCGTTCATGGCTATCCACCCTAGCACTCTAGACCGAGCTGTCTAGTGTGGTACTTGTTTTGCTAGCTAATTGTTCGGGTAGAGCTCCGGATAATCCTCACGGATATCCCGGTAAGCATCTTCGGCTACCTCACAGGTCACCTCGCCGCGAGCAGACGCATCCGTATCGAAGCGCCGCACGTTTCGCTTCTTCCCATAGGTCTCCCACTCCGGATCCTCTCCGCGGGCGAAGCGCGCGACGATCCCGTGAAACTCCGTTGCCAGCGGTTGCAAGCGCTCGGGCGCGGATTCGCCGCAGAAATGCTTCACGGCTTTCGGGGAGACGTTGAGGGCGTCAAAAACCAAAGGCAGATCCGCGCAATGCCATGCCGATTGGCTCCCGTGAAACTCATAGGCCCAGGTCGTGTCGCGCTTCGCCTCCATGATCGCTACGGCCCAGCGCTTAATCATCGAATCCCCGATGGCCATGCCCATCGGATGCGGTGACGCCCATCGCGCCCGTGCCTGCAACGCTCGCTCAAAATAAAGAGCCACGAGCTTGGCAGCTTGCCGCACCAGCGGGTTCTTGGAACGCAACCTCCTGTCGACCGTACGGGCGGTGGGCATTTGCACAAACTCCTCGCGCAAGGTGCCGATCAAAAGGGGGATATCGCGCATCGCCTCGGGACGGAAGGGGTATGGTCCCACAGCGCAGTCCGTGCCGTAGATCCGGGCATATCTACGGTATGCACGCTGCAATTGGGCAGAGGAAAGCCCGCCGAGGTGCTTCCTGGTCAGCGGGCCCCCGAGAACCGCTCGCGCCACATGTTCGCGGCGTGGCCAACCTACCCGTGGAAAGCCTGGGCTTAGGATTACGGCGCGATGCACCAGGTTGGTCGTGCGGGAGTTGCATAAGGTCCACGCTGCCAGTGCCCCGCCGGCGGACTGTCCCATCAAGGTGACTTGCTTTGGATCGCCCCCGAATGCAGAGATGTTGCTACGCACCCACTGCAAGGCTGCGACGATGTCCTCTGCCCCGCGGTAGTACTCCGGTTCGGTATTCGGATTCGCATCGCCATTCACGTCGGCCGGGTGATCCTCGTCCAGTAGTGGCAAAAAGCCCTCCAGCCGGTAGCGGTAGTTCACGCTGACGAAAACACAACCACCCTCGGCGAAGCGAATTCCCTGGTACCACGGGTCATCGGCGTGCCCCTGCTCGTAGCGACCACCGTGAATAAACACGATGACGGGCGCGTTTGCGGTGGAACCAGGGGCGCTGGCCGGACAGGAGATAGATAAGGATTGGCGGGTTGAGGTGGTGGAGGAATGGGCGTCTAAAAAAGAAAAAGAAGGGGCAGTACCCGGTGGGGCGAAACGATCGCTTGCTGCATAGGGGATGGCTTGGAAGCGCAAGACGGAACCGACCCCGGAATCAGTGGCATAGCCGCGCACGGTGCCTTGATTGATGGCCACATCAACGTAATCCATGGCCTCCAGGTTAGAGTGGGAGACCATGGATTACCTCCAAAACGCTTCCGAACTGCCATATGAATTGCCGGACTTTGCAGCCATCAACCTCGCCGAGCTGGTGCCTGCCTTCCGAACCGCGCTGGACGACCATGCGGCGGAAATCGCAGCTATAGCGGATAACCCCGAGGAACCCACGTGGGAAAACACCGCGGAGGCATGGGAGGCATCTGGCCAGATGCTGCAGCGCGTGCTGGCCATCGCATTCAACTATGCAGGCACGAATGCCACCGACGAGGTACGCGAAATCGAGGCGACGATCAGCCCCGAGTTGGCGCGACACTTCAGCGAAATCTGGCTGAACCGGAAGCTATGGGAGCGCTTGTGCGCTTTGCCGACGCAGCCAGAAGGTAGCGAAGAAGAGGCTCTGCTGCGCGAGTTGAAAAAGCGCTTTATCCGCGGCGGCGCAGAACTGGACGATGAACAGCGCGCTACTCTGCGCGACATTGATACAAAGCTGGCCGAGCTGACCACTTCCTTTGGCGCGCAGCTTCAGACCGCCACTGAGTCAGGGGCGGTGCTGCTGACAGATGAGGCCGAAGTTGCGGGACTCAGCGCGGCGGATAAGGAGTACTTTGCCAAGGCTGCTGCCGAACGCGGGGAAGAGGGCTGGCTAATTCGCCTGGGGCTGCCGAGTGTCCAGCCAGTGCTGGAATCTCTCGATAACCCAGCGGCTCGCGCAAAGGTGCACGAAGCATCACTGAATCGCGCAGCCGGTAGCGGTAACGAAGAGACGCTACTGCAGATTGTTCGCCTGCGCGCCCAGCGTGCCGAACTATTGGGGTTCGCCAACCACGCAGAGTTCGTCGCTGGAGCAGAAACCGCCGGAAGCCTGGCCGCGGTCGAGGAGTTGCTCAACCAAGTGACGCCCGCTGCTGTGGCGAATGCTCAGGGTGAGTTCAAGCGAGCTGCAGACAAGATGGCTGTAGACACCATGGCCATCAGCGAAGCGGAAGACATAGAACACAGCGCGAACACAACGGGTCTCGGCGGAGCCGACTGGCCGTATTGGGATGCCAAGCTGCGCGCCGAGGAACTCGCCGTGGACGAAGCGGAGCTGAAGAAGTACTTCCCGCTGGAGCAGGTGCTGGTGGATGGTGCCTTCTTCGCAGCCAAGCGTCTCTACGGCATCGACGTGCGCGAACGCCCCGACCTGGCCGGTTACGCGCCGGGTGTGCGGGTGTGGGAGGTTACAGAGGGCACAGACGCGCCTGTTGGCATCGGCTTGCTACTCACTGATATGTACGCCCGTCCCACGAAACGCGGCGGCGCGTGGATGAACTCTTTTGTTGAGCAGTCCAACCTGCTTGGCCAGGCTCCGGTGGTGGTCAATGTTATGAACATTGCCGAGCCCGCCGAAGGCGAGCAAGCACTGCTGACCCTGGACGAGGTGCAAACCGTGTTCCACGAGTTCGGCCACGCCCTGCACGGTCTGCTTTCCGACGTGCGTTACCCCACCCTCTCTGGCACGAACGTGCCCCGCGACTTTGTGGAATTTCCCAGCCAGATCAACGAGAACTGGGCTCTGGAGCCTGCCGTGTTGCGCAACTACGCCCGCCACGTGGACACCGGGGAGGTCATCAGCGACGAGTTCGTCGCTGCCATCCGCGCACAGGCCAAGTGGGGGCAGGGCATGGCCACGACCGAGTTCTTGGCTGCCTGCTGGCTGGATCTGGCTTGGCACAAGCTCTCCGCAGCGGAGGCGGAAAAGCTTGCCGCCACCGATGATGCATCTGCACAGGTCGAATCCTTCGAGGCTGAAGCGTTGGAAAACGCCGGGGTGGATGTCAACGGAGCCCTTGCCCCGCGCTATCGTTCCACCTACTTCAACCACATTTTCGCTGGTGGCTACTCGGCAGACTATTGGAGCTACCTCTGGGCTGAGGTGCTGGACGCGGATGGTTTCCAAGCGTTCATCGACACCGGTGCCGCGGTCGGGGAGTCCAACGCTGGGGATAACGGCGCTGGTGATGCCGACGCCACCACCGCCCTTGATGCAGACGATGTCCGCTTCGCGGGCGAACGCTTCCGTCGCATCATTCTTTCGCGCGGTGCCAGCCTCGACTTCGAGGATGCATTCTGGATGTTCCGTGGCCAGCAGCGAAGTGTGCAGCCGCTTCTGCAGCGCCGCGGACTGAGCCAGGGGTAGGCGTCACAAATGATGGAATGGCTGATCAACGCGCCGGTATGGATCCAAACACCGCTGGTTTTCCTGGCGCTATTCGTTGTTTGCGCGGTGCTGGCCTTAATATGGCAGATGATTGCGCTGCGGATTTTCCCCTCCAACGCGGAGGAAGATCGCGTGCACGGTGCACTTTCCCTCAGCGAATTGTGGGCAAGCCGCAGTAGCGCGCCACTGCCGACCGAGGCAGGTAGCACGACAGACGAAGAACACACTCGCGGGCAGGAGGATTAACCAGCTATGAAACACCACTCCAAGGTGCGCCAGGCTCTGGCATTGCTGCTGGTTCTACTGCTCGTAGCCTGGCTAGCAACCAGCTTCTTTTAGTCTTCACCGCGCGTAGCGGCCAGCACCTCGCGCGCCAGCGGCATGTCCGCCAGATCCTCCACCAGCACCGGACTGCCCTGCCCATCACACAGCGGCACACGCCAATTCGGGTAAAGATCCTGCGTAGTGCCCGGCTGGTTTTGTGCACGCACATCGCCGACCAAGTCCACCAAGGCCGCGCAACGCAACAGCGAAGGCGTCTGTGCAATATAGCGGTGCATGGCGCGCAGAATATAGGACACATCCGGGCGGCGTTCCCGACCGTGCCGGGGATCGTCCAACTCCTGGCGCAGCTCGTTCAGGAAGTATTCCTCGCACTCCATGCCATGGAAGGCACCGTGGCGGGCGATGGTACCCAGTACGTCGACCTGCCATGCCGCATCCTCCGCAAACTCGTCGTCCGAGCTGCGGGTTAGCACGCCTAATTCCTCGCGCAGGTCGATGTGTCCGCCGCGCAGATAGCTGGCGGTAGGCGGCAGGTCGTGTGTAGTCACGGAGGTCAGGCAGGTACGGCGGTAAGCGTCTGGTGACTTCGCCCCGTTGGCGTCGCCTTCAAACCACACGATCGAAGTGCCCATCACGCCACGGCTGGCCAGGTAGTCCTGCACCCATGGCTCAAAAGTGCCCAGATCCTCACCCACGACTACAGCGCCGGCGCGGTGAGCTTCCAAAACCAGCGCTCCGACCAGCGCCTCGTGGTCGTAGGTGACGTAGGTACCCAGGGTGGGCGATTCCATCCGTGGGATCCACCACAGGCGGAAAAGCCCCAGAACGTGGTCGATGCGGATACCGCCGGCGGTGCGCAGGATGGTGCGCAACATATCGCGCCAGGGGCGGTAGCCTTCCTCCGCCAGCTTCCACGGGTGCCACGGTGGCTGGGACCAGTCCTGGCCTTGTTGGTTGTAGCCATCCGGCGGCGCACCCACGCTAGCACCCGGCGCCAGCACGTCCGCCAGGATCTGAGCGTCCGCGCCACCGGGGTGCACGCCCACGGCCAGATCGGCCATCAGGCCAATGCTCATATTTTCGGTGAGGGCATTTTGCGCGTGCAGTTCCTGCTCCTGGCAAAGCATCTGCATCCAGGCGAAGAACTCGCTGGTTAGGGCTGGATCATTTGCAGCGCGCTCGCACCAGTTCGCAAAGCCGACTATGCCTTCACCTTCTCGTTCGATGAAGCTGCGTAGTTGTTCAGCACGGTCGTCGCCGATGCCTGCGGTGTACAGCAGGTGCAGGGCCTTGATTTTGGACGCCACTACGGGGTCTCGCTCCAACAGATCAGCGGAGTGGTTGCGCTTCTTCAGCGGGGCGGCAAGCTCCGCAATTGTTGCGTGCAGCTCGGGGTGTGCAGCGTACTCCGGCGTGTTTTCTACCCGGATGTAGATCGGGTTGGTGTAGCGGCGAGTGGTAGGCAGGTAAGGGGAATCCTCCACCGGGGGAGCAGCCTCCGCCGCGTGCATGGGATTCACCAGCACAAAGTCCGCTCCGCCGAGTTTCTGCAGGGATTCCCCCAAAGCTTCCAGAGTGCCGTAGTCGCCGACGCCCCACGCATCCTTGTCACGCAGAGAATATAGCTGTGCCATAACGCCGGTTCGCGGTGCTTCAGGTAGCTCCAGGGATTGAGGCGAAACCAGCAGGGTGGAGCGTGCCTGAGTGGATTCAGCCTGGGCGGTGATTTCGTGCCACCCTGCGGGGAGGGCAGGCATCTGGAAGGTGGCGGTGCCGAAAGTTGTCGCGTTGGCCTCACTGCCCACTGTGATGGGATCTACCCACTCGTTGAGCTGTTCGAGGGCAATGGTCTCGCCCTCTTCGGTGTGGATTTGAACCTGTAGGGATTCGCCGTCGATGCAGTGGACATGTAGGGTGCGGGGCCGGTCTGCAATGGCGGTGACGGTGGGGGCGATCATACGGCTATAGCGGGATCGCAGTAGATCCTCAGTGGCGGCTTGAACTGCACTTTCGGTGAGATCCGAGGCATTCTCGGGCAGATTCAGACCTAGTTCGCGCAGAGCGAAGAGAACCGTGCTGCTCGCCACCTCCACTCGCTGGCCGTTTTGGCCGATGTACCAGGTGGCTACGCCGCATTCGGCGGCCAATTCGTTGAGAATTGCATTGACGTCGGAGGCGTTTGTTCCGCCGGGTTCCACAGAGCTAGTCACATCTGCCATTGTGCAGGGTAAGAGGCGCTTCTTCCACTCTTTTTCGTAAGAGCACCTCGAGGCACCTGGAGGCACCAACTGGAGGCACTAAAGGGGAAACAAGCGCGTTCGCTTATATGCGCCCCTAACTGCGCCTGTAGGTAAACCCGTCGTTGTGCCTGTAGTGTGACGGGGTATTTTTATAAAGGCTCAGCGTGATACACACCACTCATATATGGTTGTAGAAGTATTAATCACGTAGAGCGCGTGGGTTCTCCACCTCGAGATTATGCCCGCGTTTCGCGTAAAAACCCAGGTCAGGCAACTGTCAGGATATGAGCAAAGGGAGCAGCATGACGGAGTACACCTCTGAGGCCCTATATACGATCGACGAGCACGAGACCTGCCTCTCGGCAGTGCGTGATCTTGGAACACAGTCCCCAGATGGGGTGCTCTTCAAGCGTCCGCTGAACTTCGAATGGGTAGACGTTACCGTCGCCGACTTCCTGGATGATGTTTACTCCGTAGCCAAGGGTCTGGTTGCCAACGGCGTAGAGGTTGGCGATCGCGTGGTCATCATGTCCGACACCCGCTATGAGTGGACCGTTTTGGACTACGCCATCTGGGCCGCCGGTGCGATCACCGTGCCGATCTACCCCTCGTCTTCCACCTCCCAGTGTGAGTGGATCGTAGGGAACTCCGGCGCCAAGTTCGCCATTGCAGAAAAGTCCGGCCACTTCACTCGCCTGTCCACTTTCGTCAAGGATGGCGACCGTTCAGAAGGCGATACCTCCGCGCACCTTAACCGCGTGCTGGAGATCAACAGCGGTGCCATCGACATCCTCGTGAACGACGGTAAGGAAGCCGGCATCCAACAGGACGTGTTGGAGGAGCGCATTGCCAACACTCGCGATTCGGATGTCGCCTCTATCGTTTACACCTCCGGCACCACGGGTCGCCCAAAAGGCTGCAAGCTGACCCACCACAATTGGCTGGCAGAAGCCCGCGCTATCCTGACCCACCCGGTGGGTCGTGCCGCCGCATTCGGTTACCGCAAGCTGACCTTCCTGCCGCTGGCTCACGTGTTCTCTCGCGCTATGGCACACGCTGCCACCGTCGGCGGGGCAACCCAGACGCACTGGAGCGACATGAGCACCCTCGTTGCGGAGTTCCAGCGCACCAAGCCGAACCTGATCTGCTCTGTGCCGCGCATCTTTGAAAAGGTGCACGCGGGAGTGAAGTCCAAGGCCACTGAAGGTGGTGGCGTCAAGGCCAAGATCTTCAACTTCGCAGAACGCGCCGCAGTCGACTACTCGCATGCTCTCGACACCGACGAGGGGCCGACGCTAAAGCAGAAGATCAACCGCGCAATTGGCGACAAGCTGGTCTACTCCAAGGTTCGCGAGGCCATGGGCGGCGAGCTGGACTACGCCATTTCCGGCGGTTCTGCGCTCAACCCGGAACTCATGCACTTCTTCCGTGGCGTAGGCCTGAACGTTTACGAGGGCTACGGCCTGACCGAGTGCACTGCCGCTGCCTGCACCAACTTCGCCCCGGACAACATCATCGGCACCGTCGGCCGCCCGCTCGGTGGCATCACAGTGAAGATTGCCGAGGATGGCGAGGTTTTGCTGAAGGGTGACATGGTCTTCGCCGGTTACTGGGAAAACGAGGAGGCCACCGCCGAGTCCTTCGACGAGGATGGCTTCTACCGCACCGGTGACCTCGGCAAGCTGCTGCCCACCGGCCACCTAAAGATCACGGGTCGCAAGAAGGAGATCATCGTCACCGCCGGCGGCAAGAATGTCTCGCCCGGCCCGATGGAGGATATCCTGCGCTCCGCTCCGCTGGTCTCCCAGGCCATGGTTGTCGGCGACGACCAGAAGTTCGTTGGCGCCTTGATTTCCTTGGACGAGGAAGCCGTCAAGAAGTGGAAGGAAAACAACGGCATTGCCGAAAACGTTTCAATCCGCGAGCTGGCAAAGAACCCGGTCCTGCGCTCCGAAATCCAGGACGCGATCAACGAGGCTAACTCCACCGTCTCCCACGCAGAAGGCATTAAGAAGTTCCGCATCGTCCACCGTGACTTCACCGAGGACAAGGACGAAGTGACCCCGTCGCTGAAGCTAAAGCGTTTCGTAGTTGCCAAGAACTTCGCCGACGATATCGCATGGATCTACAACTCAAAATAAGTTAAGAAATCCGCCCTAAGACACCGGCCACGCCTCCGCGCGCGGTCGGTGTTCGTGTTTTAAAGTTGTCTGCGGTATTAACCGAAACATGGGCTTTGACGGGCTCGGGGAGAGGAGAACGCGTGCACTACGATGCTGCCCTGCGCGTTCGCGAGCTCACCCAAAGTATCTATGACATCGGTGACGAGATCGCCGACCACATCAACCATGTCTCCCAGGCCATAGCCGATTGGGATGCCGACCTGGTCGAGGATTGTCTCCTTGAATTGGAAGAGATCGTCGCGGAAGGGCGCGCCGAAGTCCGCCCTGGTCTCTCCGAACTCAACGGTCTGCGTCAGGCTTTCGTCTCTGGCGTGCGGGCGGGCAGCATGTCGGGCATCACGCGCTCCCGCACCCCGCGTACCCTCGCCAGCACTACTAGTGGAGACTATCCGCACCCCGGGCGCACGCTGAGCTTCATGCACAAAAAGCCCGGTACGTCTGCTGCGTCGGCTCGTCGTTCTTTTGATGACGCCACCACCTCCGCCGCCTCCCACTCCAGTGCCGCGCAACGTTCCTTTGGGACAGAGGATGCCGAGGTATCTGCCGACCAGGCTCCAGCGACGATGGCCTCTACCGCTTCCTGGCGCATGTGGCTGCGCGAACGAGCCGAGCACATCCGCGCGGATCTGCGTGAGGTGGAAGAGTGGGTGATCAACCAGACCCAGTGTGCTTTGGAATCGCAGTCCGTTTTGCTTCCTCAGGTGTATGTAAAGGCGGAACAGCGCACGATCGAACTGGCAGCCAAGTGGCGTGAAGTGATTGCTCGCCAACCGGAGTTGGCTGCGGGGATGCGCGGGGAAGCTCCGCCGGAGTTTTTGGAAGAACGCGCGCGAATCGAGGAGATCGTTGGCCGTCTACAGCGCCGCAAGCGCGGCACTGCTGTGTAGTTTTACCTGACCACGTGGTCGCTGGTGCGAGCCAAGTAGACTCGCACAACATGCACGGCCTTTATATTCACGTTCCTTTTTGCTCCACCCGCTGTGGCTACTGCGACTTCAACACCTACACGCCACAGGAACTCGGCGCGGCTGAGGGCAATACCATCCCCGGCTATTTGAATGCGTTGGAACGCGAGCTAGAGATCGCCGCTGAGGTGTGGGATTATCCCGGCGAGGTACAGACCGTATTCTTCGGTGGTGGCACGCCATCCATGCTGGGGCACGAGGGTCTGACCCGCGCACTGGACGCGGCTCGTCGCACGATCGGATTGGCGGCGGATGCTGAGGTCACTACAGAAGCCAACCCGGAATCCACCAGTCCGGAGTTCTTCGCGCAGCTGCGGGAGGCTGGCTTCAACCGCATTTCCTTAGGCATGCAGTCCGCCGTAGGACATGTACTGAAAGTGCTAGAACGCCAACACACCCCAGGGCGGCCCATTGTGGCCACACGGGAGGCTAAACAGGCGGGCTTTGAGCACATCAACCTGGACGTTATCTATGGCACTCCCACGGAGACGGATGAGGACTTAAGCCGTACCCTCGACGCGGTGCTGGAGGCTGATGTTGACCACGTTTCTGCCTATTCCCTCATCGTCGAAGACGGCACGGCCATGGCCCGGAAAGTGCGCCGTGGTGAGTTGCCCGCCCCGGACGAGGACACCCTTGCGGATCGTTATGACGCCATCGATTCCCGTCTGCGGCAGGCCGGCTTTTCCTGGTACGAGGTTTCGAACTGGGCGAAGCCAGGCGGGGAGTGCCAGCACAACCTGATCTATTGGCGTTCCGGACAGTGGTGGGGTGCAGGCCCCGGCGCCCACGGATGTGTGCAGCTGCGCGGGGAGAAGCACAGCGAATCTGGCTTGGTGAGGCTAGTGAATGCGAAACGTCCGGCGACCTATTGGGAAGGGTTGCTGGCTGAGAACGAAGGGGCGTCAACAACAAAGGACGGCCTGCCCGTGCCCGGGTCGGTAGTGACCACCGAGCGCCTAAGCAACGCAGATCTGCGTACCGAACAGGTGATGCTGCGGCTCCGCCTGGCCGAGGGACTGGCGCTGACCGAACTGGCGGGGAGCCAGGGAAACGCCGAGCTGGAACAGGTAATCGAGCGCTATACGGGTCTGGGCCTGCTAGATAAACGCGGTGAGCGCCTAATATTGACGGATAAAGGGCGCTACCTAGCCGATGGAATCGTCACGGATATCGTGCTGGCGCTGGGGCTATAAACGCCACACAAGCTCACAGAAGGGGTGAAGAACATGTCCAGCGGAACGGAACACAGAAGAAACCAGGTGCTGCGGGCGATTGTTAGCGACTTCATCGCCTCGCACGAGCCGGTGGGTTCGAAGATGCTGGTGGATAGGCACCAGTTGGGGGTTTCCTCCGCCACGATCCGCAACGATATGGCGGTGCTGGAGGCTGAGGGGTATATCACGCAACAGCATGCCTCCTCCGGGCGCATCCCCACTGTGAAGGGGTACCGTCGTTTCGTCGACGGCATCCATGAGGTCAAGCCGCTGAGTACGCCCGAGAGGCGTGCCATTCTGGATTTCTTGGAACACGGTGTGGACCTGGAGGATGTGCTGCGCCGCAGTGTGCAGCTACTTTCGCAGCTCACCCGCCAGGTGGCGGTGGTGCAGATGCCGGATCTACGGCGCGGGCGGGTAAAGCACTGCGAGTTGGTGAAATTGGGTAGCCACCGCATTCTGCTGGTGCTGATTACCGACACGGGCCGCGTGGATCAGCGCAATGTCGACCTGGGTCAACCGATAAGTGATGACGACCTTCCACGCTTACGCGATCTGGTGAACTCCGCGATGGTGGGGCGCACCCTCGACGATGCATGCACAAACATTGCCGCCCTAGCCAGCGAAGCCAAGGGCAACAGTATGCCGGAAGAGCTGCGGGACGTGGCGCTCGTGGTGACGACCGTGCTGGTGGAGACGCTGCTGGAGCGTCCGAACGACCGCCTGATTTTGGCGGGTACCCCGAACCTTATGCGCACGTCCGAACTGAGCCCCGTAGTGGAGGCTCTGGAGGAGCAGGTCGTGGTGCTTAAACTGCTGAACAGCGTGCGCGACCTCCAGGTTCAGGTGAGTATCGGTGAGGAAAACGAAGATGAAGAACTGCGTGGCGCTTCGGTCGTTTCCGCCGGGTATGGCAACGCCAACGCGGTGCTCGGTGGCATGGGCGTGGTGGGGCCGACACACCTGGACTACTCGGGCACGATTTCCTCGGTGACAGCAGTGGCGCACTATGTCTCGCGGATTTTGAGCGAGGAGTAGGAATAGTAGACTGGTGCAGTTGGTTTAGAACAAAAGACTTAGTAAACACGCGAAAAGGACCCGCTCAACGTGGCTCGAGATTATTACGGAATCCTCGGTGTGGATCGCGACGCTACGGACGCCGAAATTAAAAAGGCGTACCGTCGCCTGGCGCGCAAGTACCACCCGGACGTTAACCCTTCGGAGGAGGCCGCGGAGAAGTTCCGTGAGATCTCCCTTGCCCAGGAGGTATTGACGGACCCGCAGAAGCGTCAGATCGTGGATGCGGGCGGTGACCCGGAGGAGCAAGGCTTTGGCCAGCCAGGTGCCGGCGGATTCGGCGGTTTCGGGGGCGGTGGCCTGGGGGACATCTTCGACGCATTCTTCGGCGGGGGTGGCCAGCGCGGGCCACGCGAGTCCCGCGTACGCCGCGGCAACGATGCTTTGGTGCGTATCGAGGCCACGTTGGAGGAAATCTACTCTGGCATTGATCGCGACATCACTGTGGAGACCGCTGTGCTGTGCGATGTCTGCGATGGCACTGGTTCGGCCTCCAAGTCCGCGCCGGTGACTTGCCCCACCTGCCAGGGCGCAGGCGAGGTGATGGAACTGCAGAACTCTATGCTGGGGCGCGTGCAGGTTCGTCGCGCGTGCCACCGCTGCGCCGGTACGGGCGAAATCATCCAGGATCCGTGCGAAAACTGTGCGGGGGACGGCCGCGTGCGCGACCGCCAGACCCTCAAGGTTTCCATTCCCGCTGGTATTTCCGACGGCATGCGCCTGCGCATGAGCGGCAAGGGCGAAGTAGGCCCGGGCGGCGGCCCTGCTGGCGATCTCTACGTGGAGGTGCACACTTCTGAGCACCCGTACTTCATCCGCGAGTCCGATGACCTGCACGTCAACCTGCAGGTGCCAGCTGTGGAAGCTGCGCTGGGTACGTCGGTGGAGGTCAAGCTGCTGGATGACTCCATTACCACCGTCGATATCGCAGCCGGCACCCAACCGGATGCCACCATCCGCCTATCGGACAAGGGCATGCCCCACCTGCGCCGCGAGGGCCACGGGTCGCTGATCGCCCACGTGGAGGTCATGATCCCTACCGACCTGAACCACAAGCAGCGCGACCTGCTGGAGAAGCTGCGCGAAGCGAGCAACCAGCACGCCGGTGTGACCACCAAGGACGCATCAGACAGCGGATTCTTCTCCCGCCTGCGCTCGAAGTTTGGTCGCTAACCCATGACGGACCCGGTGTTTATCCACCCCATCCCGGAGCCCGTCGCCACGGGCGATCGCTTCCGCCTGACTGGTGCGGAGGCAAAGCACGCCTCCGTTAAACGCCTGGAGGTGGGCGAGGGGTTGGTCGTCACCGATGGCACCACCCGTGCAGTGCAGGGTTCTTTTCTTGGTGACGCCACCGTGGAGGTCACCGGCATTCTCGACTTTCCTTCCCCACATCCGCGGGTGACGGTGGTGCAGGCAATTCCCAAATCCGACCGGGCGGAGCTGGCTGTGGACTTGATGGTGCAGGCGGGCGCGGATCGAATTGTGCCGTGGGCAGCCCGGCGGGCGATTGCCAAGTGGGACGGCAAGGAAGCCAAGGCACACGCAAAGTGGGAAAATGCTGCGCGCGCAGCGGCGAAGCAGTCCCGTCGCTTGCAGATTCCAGAGGTCACCGGCCTGGTGCGCAGCCCGCAGGAGCTGGCACAACTGCTGGGACTGGCTGAGTCTTCCTTGGGCTCTGCCGTGGATTCTGCAGCCACGACGCGGGTGTTGGTGCTGCATGAAGAGGCCACCGAACCGCTGCCAGCTGTGGTGCAGGCAGCGATGGCTGAAACCGGCGCCGCTGGAACTGGCGTCACAGAAACCGGCGCAGTAACAGAGCTGGCTCTGGTTGTCGGGCCGGAAGGTGGTATTAGCCCGGAGGAGCTTACAGAGTTTGCAGACTTGGGTGCGGTGCCGGTTCGCCTGGGACCCGAGGTTCTGCGCACCGCAACAGCCGCAGCAGTAGCCCTGGGCGCCATCGGCGCTGTTACTGAGCGTTGGCGGTAGGATCTATACACATGACTCCTACAAACTCCGTGAGGTCGCCACGCCCCCGCGTAGCCAGCTCCACCGTGGAGCTAGACCCGGATTCTGTCGTAGGCGTCGCCGGCCCGGCAGACGAGAACCTGCGGGTGCTGGAGCACGCCTTTGAAGCAGACATCCTCACCCGCGGCAATCGCGTGACCATCCGGGGCGAGGCCTCCGAGGTCTCCCAAGCCCGTCGAGTGCTGCAGGAGATGATCAACCTGGTGGAACGCGGCCACGTTGTGGATCCTGCGGCCACCAAGCGCGCGATCACGCTGGTGGAAAAACAGGCTCCGGCGCTGGTTTCCAGCGGCGACATGGCTCCCATCGTCTCCTACCGTGGCAAGGCGGTGCGTCCGAAGACTCTCGGACAGCGGGAGTATGTGGAAGCCATTGATGAGGACTCCATCGTTTTCGGCATCGGCCCAGCCGGTACCGGTAAGACGTATCTGGCGATGGCCAAGGCGGTGCAGGCCCTGCAGGCTAAGGACGTTAATCGCATTATCCTGACCCGCCCGGCCGTGGAGGCAGGGGAGAAGCTAGGTTTTCTGCCCGGTACGCTGAGCGACAAAATCGACCCATACTTGCGACCACTGCACGATGCCCTGCGGGAGATGGTGGATCCCGAGACGATCCCGCGGTTGATGGAAACAGGCGTGATTGAGGTGGCACCACTGGCCTACATGCGTGGTCGCACCCTCAATGATTCCTTCGTGGTCTTGGACGAAGCTCAGAACACCACCCCGGCGCAGATGAAGATGTTCCTCACCCGCTTGGGCTTTGGCTCCAAGATGGTTATCACCGGCGACCTCAGCCAGGTGGATCTTCCGAATCGCCAGGAGTCTGGTTTGAAGGTTGCCCGCCAGGTGCTCACCGGCGTGGATGGCGTATCGATCATTAACCTGGATTCCGACGACGTGGTGCGCCACCGGTTGGTTTCCAAGATCGTGGAGGCTTACGGCACCTACGAGATGGAAAATGAAATCTAGCAGCGGGACACACAACCACCGAGAGGCAAGTATCCATGAGCATCGAAGTTTTTAATGAATCCGGTCGGGGCGAGGTCAACGAGGAAGAGCTGATCGACGTTGCTCGCTACGCACTGTGGACTCTCGACGTCCACCCAGCTGCCGAGCTATCCATCCACATAGTTGATCTTGAAACCATCGAGGACCTGCACGTTCGTTGGATGGACCTGCCCGGTCCTACTGATGTGATGAGCTTTCCTATGGACGAATTGACGCCAGGTTGGGGTCGCAAAGATGCCGCGGAACCCTCCCCGGCGATGCTGGGGGACATCATGCTGTGCCCCGACTTCGCTGAGGGACAAGCCACCCGCGCGGGTCACTCCTTGGCTCACGAGCTGGACCTCCTTACCGTCCACGGCGTGCTGCACCTGCTGGGCTTCGATCACGTCACTCCCGACGAGGAACAGAAAATGTTCGCGCTCCAGAACGAGATCCTGGCGAATTGGTACGACTCCCAGGAAGAACGTGGGGTGCATTTCGCTCCGAAACCGACGGGTGCTGGGGCGTTCCCCAGCGCAGCGGACCGCGACGATACACAGAAATAGGAAGTTCTAGAAACTTTTAGTGATGATCGACATCCCCTTATCCATCCCCTTCGCAATCCTCGCGCTTTTCCTCGGCGGTGTGCTGTCGCTGGTGGAAACCGCTGTTTCTTCTATTTCCCCCGCACGGGTGGAAAACCTGGTGAAGGAGGATCGCGCGGGGGCGCCCAGGCTGGAGCGAGTGTTGGAGGGGCGTGCCGGGCATATCAACCTGCTCGTACTGTTGCGCACCATCTGTGAGGTATCTGGTGCGGTGCTGGCAGCCTCGGCGTGTGTGACGCTCATGGGATCGCGCAACTGGGCTTTCTCCACGGCCATTCTGATTGTCACGCTGCTGACATTCATCCTGATCGGGGTGCTTTCCCGCACCCTTGGCCGTCAAAACCCGTATACCATCAGCCTGGCCACCGCTCCGATCTTGTTGGGCGTATCCAAGCTGCTAGGGCCCATCGCCAAGCTGCTGGTGCGGACCGGTAATGTGCTGACGCCCGGTCGGGGCTTCCGCGATGGCCCCTTCGTCTCGGAAATCGAGCTGCGCGAGATGGTGGACATTGCGTCGGAACGCGGCGTGGTGGAGCTCGACGAACGGCGCATGATCCAATCCGTCTTTGATCTCGCCGACACCTCGGCGCGTTCCGTGATGGTGCCGCGACCGGAGATGGTCTGGATCGAAGCGGATAAAACGGCTGGCCAGGCCACTAGTTTGTGTGTGCGCACCGGGCTTTCCCGTCTGCCGGTGGTGGGCGAGGACGTGGATGACATTGTGGGCGTCATTTACCTCAAAGACCTCATCGCAGAGACCTATCACATGTCCGATGGCGGTAATTCCAAGCTAGTGAAGGACTGCATGCGAGCGGCAGTATTCGTGCCCGATTCCAAGAAGTTGGATGATCTGCTGGAGGACATGCAGCGCGATCAGGTGCATATCGCCATGCTGATCGACGAGTACGGTGCGGTAGCCGGGTTGATCTCTATTGAGGACATTTTGGAAGAGATCGTCGGCGAAATCACCGACGAGTACGACCTGACGGAGCAAGCTCCCATCGAACCGTTGGAGGACGGCAGCTACCGGGTACAGGCGCGCCTTTCCTTAGAGGAGCTGGAGGAACTCTTCGAGGATGTGGAGTTCAGCGAGGAACAGCACGGGGAAGTGGAAACGGTCTATGGACTCGGCGCATTTGAGCTGGGCAGGGTGCCGATTCCTGGGGCGGAAATTTCCACCGCGGGTTTGCATTTCCGTTATGAGGGTGGGCGCAATCGCCGAGGACGTGTGAAGATCCGCTCTGCAGTGGTTTACCGCGAACAGCCGGATGGAGCGGAGGGCCGCGTTGGTGAAGCTGGGGAGGGAATGGCCGTGGCGGCGTCGTACCTTAACGCGTCCCATGACGACAGCGTTAGCGATAAAGACCAGGGATAAGGGATACTTGATGACCATGAACGATCCTTATATCCCCGAAGACCCCTTCGACCCGGCTGCGGGCATGCCGGAAGGCGCTAGCGTGGCGCCGGAGGAGATGCAGGTACCGGAGGAATACCGCGCGCCGGAGGGCTTCCGCTCCGGGTTTGTGAGCTTTGTAGGCCGCCCGAATACTGGCAAGTCCACACTGACAAATGCGCTGGTGGGAGAGAAGATCGCCATCACTGCGAACCAGCCGGAGACCACCCGCCACCCCATCCGTGGCATTGTGCACCGCGACGACGCACAGATCATCCTGGTGGACACCCCCGGTTTGCACCGCCCGCGCACGCTGCTTGGTGAGCGGTTGAATGAGGTGGTTAAGGAGACGTACTCGGATGTCGATGTAATTGCGATGTGCGTACCCGCGGACGAGAAGATCGGCCCCGGGGATCGCTGGATTGTGGACGCCGTACGCAATGTCGCGCCGAAAACCCCGCTGATCGGTGTGGTCACCAAGCTGGACAAGGTCTCCAAGGATCAGGTCGGTGCCCAACTGTTGGCATTGCACGAGCTTTTGGATGGGGCGGACGTAGTGCCGGTTTCCTCCACCAAGCAGGTGCAGCTAGACGTGCTTCTCGATGTGCTGCGGGACAAGCTTCCCGAGGGGCCGAAGTTCTACCCGGACGATCACGTGACCGACGATGACCGGGATACTCGCATGGCGGAGCTGATCCGCGAGGCGGCATTGGAAGGGCTGCATGACGAATTGCCGCACTCCGTGGCGGTGCAGATTGAGGAGGTCGTGCCTAATCCCCAGCGTGAAGGTGTGCTGGATGTGCACGCTGTAATTTACGTGGAGCGCGAGGGGCAGAAGTCGATCCTGCGTGGCAAGGACGGGCGGCGCCTGTCTCGCATCGTCCACCGTTCACGGCTGGAAATCGTGAAGATGCTGGACCAGAACATCTACTTGGACGTGCATATCAAGGTTGCGAAGAACTGGCAGTCTGACCCGAAGCAACTGGGACGGATGGGCTTCTAGCGTCCCGCTCGTTCCTCAACTTGTTCCTCAGCGGCAGAAGCAAATTTGCGATAGCGTGAAAGCCACCGAGCGCTGAAATCTATTTTTTGGGCTCGACTTAAAACTATTTCGAATGACTTGCGCTGCGAGCTATTACCCAAGACAGCTCGCACGCTAAGAGGAAAGGCTACTCGTGACGACTCCGTCTAACCCCTACGGCTCTGAAGGCTCCGGCAAGCACTCCGCGGACGGTGCCGCAAACAACGGCGCTGGCTACAATGCGGCTGGACAAGACCAGACTCAGGATCTTGGCCAGGGTGGCCAGAGCTACGGCCAGGACTACGGCCAGCCATTTGGGCAGGATTCCACCCAGGCATATCCACAGGGTTCCTACGAGCAGAGCGCACCGGGCGCCTATGACCAGTACGGTCAGCAAAATCCGCAGGGTGGATTCGGCCAGGACTCGAATGCTAATAACTGGGCCGCTTACCCGAACCAGACCATCGCGAACTCGACAGGTGCCGACAAGGACGGATTCTTCTCCGCACTATTTGATTTCAGCTTTACTCGCTATGTCACCCCATCCGTCGTGAAGGTGCTGTACACCCTGCTGATGATCGTCGTCGGCCTGTTCGTGGTGCTGGCCATCATTGGTCTCCTGGCCGCTATGGCCCAGGATTCCTCGTCGATCCTCCTCGTGATCATTGCACTGCCGCTGGTTATCCTTGGTGCCATTGCCTGGCTGGCGTTCTACCGCGTCGGACTGGAGGTCGCCGTTTCCATCATCCGTACTGCACAGTCGGTGCAGTCCATCGACGAGCGGCAGGCGCGTAACTCCACCATCGGGAGCTAGCAGATGAAGAACGAATCCTTCTTTTCCGCACTCTTCGACCTGGGGTTTACTAAATACGCATCCAAGTCGTTCATGCGAGTTCTGTACATCATCGCAATCGTCATTGTCGTATTGTGGGTGGTGTTGGCACTGCTGACCACGTGGACAGACATTGTCCCCTCCTCGACTGCGGGGCAGGAAATGAACTTTGAGGATACTGGCACGAATGGCGACACGGATTCCGAGAATTCCGGCGGGCTTCTCGTAGTTCAGAATCTCGTCAGAACCGCAATCATTTTCGTCCAAGCGGTTATCAACCTTGCGGTTATCCGCATGACGCTGGAGATTGTCGTCGCACTGGTCAACACGGCTGCCGCTTGGGGTCGCATCAAGCAGCGGGGTCTGCCGGCCTAACGCTATACTTGCTCTTCATGAGTAGAAGGTCTCGTCCCAGCTTTCGGGACGAGGCCTTTGTGCTTCGCACATACAAATTGGGTGAGGCCGACCTGATCCTCGTTCTGCTGACAAAGGAACACGGCCTGGTACGCGCTGTAGCGAAGGGAATCCGTAAAACTCGCTCCCGTTTCGGTGCCCGGCTGGATCGCTTTTCCCGCGTTGATGTGCAAATTTACCCCGGGCGCACGCTGGCAAACATCACCGACGCCGAGACCGTCGCCACCTATGCTTCGCCGATCGTCGCAGATGTTGATCGCTTTTACGCGGGCGCGGCGATGCTGGAGATGGCTCAGGTCTTCTCCGCTGAACCCTCTTCGTCAGACTCGATCTTTGTGCTTTTGGACGCCGCACTCCAGCAGCTCACCACCTCCGATCTACCTCCAATTTGCGTAGCCGACGAGTTCGTTTTGCACGGGCTTGAGATCGCCGGTTGGGAACCCAGCTTGGTCGACTGTGCGCAGTGCGGGAAGCGTGGACCCCACCGGGCATTCCATCCTGCGGCAGGAGGCGCGGTGTGCGTGACCTGCAGACCTCCAGGCGCGTTCACGCCTCCCTCGGCGGCGGTACACCTGCTGTGGCTACTGAAAAAGGGGCGTCACGACCAAGCAGCCCAAGAAATCCGCAACCAGCAGGCGCAGGACATCGCCGCACAATCGCATCGTTTGCTGCTGGCTCATGTCCGCCAACAACTCGAGGTCAGCTGCCCGGCATTTGCAGCGCTATAGAAACGCTCGCCTCAGATGGGCGGCTAGGGTGGGGCTCGCATTGGATTTGCGGGGCTAGGGCAGGGGAAAGCTGTGTGGCAAAATGGTACAGGTGAGTAGCACCGAGTATCCGCATGTCGATCGCTCCGAGATTCCACAGGAGCTCCGCCCGAAGCACATCGCATTGGTGATGGACGGCAATGGGCGCTGGGCACAGGAGCGCGGCATGCCCCGCACCGAGGGGCATCGTCGAGGCGAAGGCGTTTTAATGTCTCTGGTGGAGGAATGCATTGAGCTGGGGGTGGACTATTTGTCTGCCTATGCTTTCTCCACGGAGAACTGGCGCCGGTCGGCCGATGAGGTTCGTTTCTTGATGGGGTTCAACCGGGATGTGCTGCGGAGGCAGCGTGACTACCTCAACAGCCTGGGCGTGCGGATTCGCTGGGTGGGGCGACGCCCGCGCCTGTGGCGCACGGTGATTTCGGAGTTGGAACAGGCTGAGGAGCTGACGAAGAATAACACGACCATGACCCTGGGAATGTGCGTGAACTACGGCGGCCGTGCGGAGATTGCGGATGCCGCCCGGCTGATCGCTGAAGACGTGAAGTCGGGGAAACTAAAGCCCCGCCAGGTTAACGAGAAGACATTCGCGCGGTATCTGGACGAACCCGACATGCCGGATGTGGATCTGTTTCTGCGCCCGTCGGGGGAGATGCGTACCTCGAACTTCCTACCCTGGCAGTCCACCTACGCAGAGATGGTGTACCAGGATGTGCTATTCCCCGATTACACGCCCAACCATTTGCGTGCGGCGGTGTTGGAGTTCGCCAAGCGCGACCGACGCTTCGGGGGAGTGAAGTGAACGCCATGAACGAGGTGAACGGTAATGGTGATGCGAGCGGTAATGGTGATGCGAACGGTACAGGTGAAGAAATGGCGGGACAGCCGCAACCGACGAAGCGGCAGATCGCGCGCTGGCAGCAATACCTAGCCAACGAGCGCGCCGAGGGTGCTGTGTACCGCGAATTGGCGCGCAAACGGACCGGCGAGGAACGCGAGATTCTGCTCGGCCTGGCAGAAGCAGAGGCCCGCCACGAGGCATATTGGAAGAATCGCCTGGGCGAGTACGTGGGGCTGCCGCGTAAAGCCAGCTTGGATACACGCATGAAGGCGTGGATGGCCAGGCGCTTCGGCTCTGTATTCGTGTTGGCGCTGATGCAGTCGTCCGAACAGCGTAATGAGTACGTGTCCGATAAAGATGCTTCCGACCAGTTGGCTGCAGATGAAGCGATTCACGCGGAGGTCGTCCGGGGTCTGGCGGCGCGCGGTCGCGCCCGCATGTCAGGTGATTTCCGCGCGGCGATTTTTGGTGCCAATGACGGCCTGGTCTCGAACTTGGCCCTGGTGCTGGGCATGGTCGGTACAGGTGGATCGTCTCACCTGGTGTTGGTCACGGGTATCGCGGGTCTGTTGGCCGGTGCCTTGTCGATGGCAGCGGGTGAGTACGTCTCGGTGACTTCCCAAAAGGAGCTGCTAGGCGCCAATGCTCCGGATCCCAATGCCAGCCGTTCACTGCCGAACTTGGACGTGAACCAGAACGAACTGGCGCTGGTATACCGGGCGCGCGGCATGAGTGAGGAAGAAGCCGCCACCCGTGCGCGCCGGGTTTTTGATTCAATTTTGGAGACGAATAAGCCAGTCGGCGAGCAGCCTTTCGACGCCGAGAAGGTTAGCGTCGTGTACGGCGATCATGAGGAAGGCGGGTCGGGCTTTTCCGCCGCGATATCCAGCTTCCTGTGTTTCGCAGTCGGCGCCTTGATCCCAGTGCTGCCGTATCTCTTCGGCATGTCTGGCTCGGCTGCGGCGATCGTAGCTTGCGTGGTGGTGGGGCTTGCCCTGATGTTCACCGGGTCTTTGGTGGGCTTGCTATCTGGCGTGGAGCCGGGGCGTCGCGCGCTCCGTCAGCTGCTGATCGGTTTCGGCGCTGCCGGGGCGACGTACCTGCTCGGCTCGCTTTTTAACGTCTAGTTCTTTTGGGCGGCTTTCTTCTGGCAGTCGCCGCACAGGCCGAAGATCTCAGCGGTGTGGCCGGACTTTTCGTAGCCGAACTTCCTGGCGGTTTCCGCAGCCCACTCTTCGACGGGGCCGCCGTCGATTTCCACGGTGCGGCGGCACGAGGTGCACACCAGGTGATGGTGGTGATCGTCAGTGGCGCAGGCACGGTACAGGGTCTCACCGGAATCATCGTGCAATGTGTCGATGGCACCCGCATCTGCCATTTGCTGCAGCGTGCGGTAGACGGTGGTCAGACCAACTTTGTGTTCCTGGTCGACCAATTTTTGGTGGATATCCTGGGCGCTGCTGAAGGTTGTGAGCCCTTCGAGGATCTCCGCGACTGCGCGTCGCTGGCGGGTGTTGCGCTGGCCGATTTTGGGAAGCTTATTGGTCACTGGCGTGCTCACGATGAGCTGGCTCCTTAGGCGTGAGTGAGTTTTAGGTACGGGAACTGCTCTGCGATATCTATCTAGACTAGGTACTTTGAGTGCAGTTTTCAATAAGTTTTCGATAAGTGGTTTTCGTGTGAGCGTATATTTGGTGGGAAAGGGGGAAACGCGCCCTAAAATAATGTCTAAGCAATGTCTTTCAGACGCTTGACTTTCGGTAAACCCAAGGGCTAGATTTGAGGCAGTTCCCTTGGGAGCGCGTAATCCCCCCCTCGCAGCTCCCTGCTAATGGGAACCAGGCCCCATTCTCTTTATGAGGACAGCGTGGCCGGAACCCGCGGTCATTACCCCCCCCTAAACCGCGGGTTCTTTTTTATTTTCTGAAACACCTCCCGAATACAGCTTGAGGCGTGCTAGGGTTAAGTAAAGAAAAGT
>NZ_JBSQBJ010000015.1:0-49888 GCF_055862885.1 Corynebacterium sp. p3-SID1761
ACAACACCACATCAACAGTGGCAGCCACGTTGCGACGGATTACGAGTGTAAAGCAACCGTGAATCAAAAGCAAATTCCCGGTAAACAACCCGTTGCACTCGCACACAACAAAGACTGTTTTTATAGCTAAAGTGATTAGCCAGACACGCTCATCAAAGGCTTGCTGCAAGCTACTCACTCACAGCGCCGTGTCGCGCTGACTTGGATTAATGTACACACACCCCAACACAAACACAAACAACCAGGTCAGCACCGTTTTCTTCTTATTTTTACCGCGCACACCTAAGGGGTCACTTTAAGCTTTCGCATTCAACCCCAGGTTCTCGTTGATTGACTCATTGGCCGTATCGAAACGCTTAATCCCCCGGCTCAATACCGCCAGCATGAGTAGCAGTATGACCGCCAGCGCCACAGTGATTACTCCGACTAGGCCGACACCGTTCCCCGCAGCTTCTATGTCGGCATCGACAAAAATTGCTAGCCCACTCACCGCACCGGAGACGACAAAGCAGTACAGAACGATCATTACCCACTTCAGCCACCCGCTGAACCGATTATTGACCCAAAAGCTCGCTATAGCTATCAACTCGACCAGTATCGCTACGATCATGGCAGATAGAACGGCCAGTGCCAGCTCCTCTCCACCCAGATGCAATTCTAAGTTGCTGGAGCTAGGAAATAGGAAGTGAAGCAGCAGGAACTCTGCTACGCCAATAAGCATCAGCAGGGCAATGCTAGGCAGCCAAACAAGCAGCCGACGTGTTACTTGTGCATACCAGCGTTGTCGATCACCTGAAAAGACTAGCCATTTGCACAGATTTACATTCAGTGTCTCCCCAAAGTATGCCGCTGATACCAGCAGGGTCATCGCACCCGGGTACAGCCACATCGCCCCACTCGGAGAGAACCCCGTTGCACACCACCCGATCATTCCGATCGTCATCGCCACCAGCATGACCAAGTGGATCAACACCATGTGCCTGTCAATGCGCCAGGTGCTGAAGTAGTCAAGCACGGTAGGGCTAGGGCTAGGGCTATTGACCTTCTTTTCTTCCTGATGCCACCTAGTCTCCACGCGCAACACTCCTTCAAGCGCACCGAGGGGAACTACGGAAAACCTCTTTGCTATCCCTCCGGCTTCACCAACAGTGTTGGCCTCATCGGTAGCCTCGGCCGTGGTGCGCTCGACCACTTCACTGTTATCGCCCGCACGCACCACGCCACTGGTGATGCAGGCCAGGTTCACGGCCACGACGGTTGCAAGCAGTATCCAGAATGACGGGGTTTGCCAGTTGATCGCTCGCGTCAGAACGTAGCAAGCGACCAACATGCAGCAGACTATTGCGGACACAACCGGCATCAGAATGAGGTAATTGCGGCGGATATCCGCTTCTCCCATTCCTAACGCCCGCAGTTGCGATTTATCCCAGACAGTCGTACTCGGCTGAAGCCCCAGGGCAAGCCCGAACATTAAGTAGATACCGAACTGCAGTGCGTTGAGCTGCTCCCCACCACTAACAAAGAAGATGAGGGGAATCGTAAAAGCAAAGCTAAAGCCGAAACTGCTGGCGTTGGCCAGCAGCTGACGCATGGCAAGCCTCCAATGCGTCCGCCACGGCAGGGGTTGGTAGGCGGTTTTCTTTTTTGCGGATTCAACCGTTGATTGTGGGGAAGGCGATAGCGGGGAAAGCATTGGGATCAGAACTCCCTTCCGGTGAGCGCCAACACAGCCTGCTCCAGATCCGCACCGACTACGCGCACGCCACTACCTTCGATTCGGGAGGAAAGATCCTGGACGCTGTTTATACAGTCAGCACTGTCGGTCCTCAGCCTGTGAGTGTCGAGCACCACGCGGCGCAGCCCGGAGGATGTGGCGTCACTAAGTACGGAACTAGCAGCCCCAACCTCGCCGAGCGTGGCTTCGACAGCCATGGCGGAACCAGAGAGGATCGCGATGCGCTCGGTGATGGATTCGAGGGTGCCTACGCCGGTGATGCGTCCCTTGTCGAGAAGGACGACGGAATCAAGGATGCGGGCTGCGTCGTCTACGTGGTGGGTAGAGAGGATGAAAGTTCGCGGGTTACGTTCAACGTCTTGCAGAAGGTGCTTGTAGAACAGCTCGCGATTCTGCACATCAAGGCCCAGATAAGGCTCGTCAAGGAGGGTGATGGGACACTGTGCCGCCAGGCCAATGACGATCGAAACCAAGGATTTCTGGCCGCGCGAGAGTTTGGCTAGTGTCTTGCGCGTATCAATGTCGAAGTCTTCACAGAGCTGATTGGCGTAATGCTTATCCCACGTCTCCCAGCGTGCAGCGGCCACGCTGAGTAACTGCTTGACCTTAATTTCCGTAGGCCAGGGCACATCTGGGCCAGCGAGGATGAGGCGACTCAGCACGGCGGGGTTATCGAAGACAGGCTGGCCGCCGATGAGGATCTCTCCTTTTATTCTTAGCTGGCCGGCGATGGCACGCAAAAGGGTGGTTTTGCCTGCACCGTTCCGTCCGATCAAGCCATATACGCGGCCTCCTGCGAGGTGAGAGGTTGCACCATCGAGAGCGCGGGTGGTACCGAGCTTGCGGCGGACATCTCGCAGCTCGATATCGGGAGCGGAGACAGTAGTTCTGCCGGTGGGTTGAGCGCCGTTCATTCGTACAGTCCTCTACTTTCTGCGACTTTGTCCATGAGGGTTTTGAGTTGTGTGCGATTCATGCCCAATTTGGCGGCTTCATCCACGAGGGGAACCAGATAGCTGGCTGCGAAGGCCTCCTTGCGCAAAGCCAGAACTGTCTCGCGAGCGCCGTGTTCCACGAACATGCCGACACCGCGACGCTTAGATAAAACGCCCTGATCGACGAGCAGCGACAATCCTTTTCTGGCGGTGGCGGGGTTGATGCTGTGAAACTCTGCGAGTTCGTTTGTCGAGGGGGCGCGTTCACCTTCAGGAAGTGACCCATCCACAATCGCATCCGCAATGAGGTCTGCGACCTGCTGGAAAAGCGGTGTTGATGATTCGTCCACGGGGCACCTTCTTCGATGAGCGTCTAAACAAGTCCCCAGCTTTCATTCAGAGATAACACCTTTGGTTAGCCGGTTGGTTACTTGTGTAACTAACCATACAACAAAGTTTTCAGGCATGCTAGAGGGAAAGAACAAACTACTAACGAAACGAAAAGAGCAATGAACAATGTTGGAAAGAACACAGGTCTATGTCGACACGTCTTACCTGCTTGCGAGCTTTTATAACTCCTGGGACACAGGCGCCCGCGCCCAGTTAGAAATCGACCTTCCGGAGGTCGTCTCCGTACTTGGACAGATGATCCAAGACCAGCTGAAACAGCCCATTCACCGGCAGTTTTGGTACGACGGCATTCCCGACTCCGGACCACACCGCTACCAACGTTCCCTCCGCAGTGAACCGGGCGTGCAACTGCGCGCTGGCCAGCTCATTGAATGGGGCGACCGTCGCACACAAAAAGCAGTCGACACGCGGCTTGTGGCGGATCTCGTTATCGCTGCGATGAAGCGTCAGGTTTCGGATATCGTGCTTGTTTCTGGCGACGCCGACATGCTGCCCGGCGTCGAAGAGGCAGTCGCCGCGGGCATCCGTGTGCACCTCTATGGCTTCGGCTGGGATTCCATGTCCTCCGCACTGCGATTCGCCTGCGATACTACGACGATCTTGGATCCCCGCGAGGACTTCCGGGACACGATGCGCCTGCAAATCTTGGAAGGCCCACTGCCCGCCGGCGAGCAACCAGAGCAGCCCGAAGAAAAGCCATTGGGCGATGCAGAAGCACCAGCGGACTCCAGCCCCTGCGTGCTTACCTCCGCAGACGTTCCCGGCGACAGCGCCAGCACAGGCGACGGTACTAACGCAAAGGATGACACGCACGATAACGAAGAGGAAGGTGCCAGCGACACCCCCAGCGCGGAAAACCCCACTGAGGAGACCGGGAACAAACCTGGAGAGGAAGGCACAGACCAACCTCCCGCACAACAGATTCCGGCGCCCGTGCGCAGTGGCCCCGCCGCCACTTCGCGTGGCGCCGCCACCCACTCAACGTCTGCTCCTTCACCGACTCCTACTCCGAACTCCATGCCGGAGCGAACCCCAGAGCCAGAACCGGAGCGGGACAGTTCAACTGATAAGGCGGAGAAGCCGGAGGCGGTGGCGTCACCAGAAAAGACAGCGGACGAAGCACCGAAGCCAAAGCCGCGCCCGAACCCCGGCATGATGGCGCGACACCGCAAACTGCGTAGCCGCTACGTTCCCCTACCGAATGAGGTGTGGGCAACGGCGGGCGAACAAAGCCCCTCGGATATCGGCCAGCAGTACGCCGTGTGGTGGTTTGACAACGTGGCCAACGAGGAGCAGCGCGACAATGCCCACCTGCTCTCTGGCGGTGGCTTGCCCCCGGAAATCGATCGGCCGCTATTGCAATTCGCCTGCGAGACGCTCCACGAATACACGCTTTCCGAAGCTCAGCGCGTAGGCCTGCGCGACGGATTCCACTCCGGCATTAGGGCAATCATGCTGCGCTAAAACGGTGGGGCAACAGGGATTGTCCGGGGTGTGTGTAAAAATGAAACAATGAGCTCAAGTTCTGTTCCGCGGGCCGACCGGACAGTACCGTTTACCAAGGACGCACTGTCGGCGCGCCAAACTCTCTTACGCTTGGCCATCACCGGCATGCTTGCTTTCGCTGGAGCCACCGTGGGGTGGTTTCTCATGGCGAAGACGAACTTCCCTGCGTTTACAAGTAGTTTTGTACTGCGGGGCCTAACGACGGCCGCAATTGTCATCGTGGTCGTGCTAACCGGCCTGGCCTGCTATTGGTGGACTTATCCAACAAAGTGGATGGTCGGCAAGCGTGCCAATAAGGAGGCATCTCGCGGCACGGATCGTCCTGAGCTACGCCCCTGGGCCTCTATAGTGTTGCAGCTGGTGATGTACCTCGCCCCTGCTGTTCTTGTACTGGCAGCTTTGGGAATCCCGCTAGCAGCAACGCAGCTTTATCTCGGTGGCATCAGCGTGGACCAAGCGTTTCGTACGCAGTTCCTTACACGCATGACGGACCACCTGGGCTGGGAGGACATGGCATACCTGGATCAGCCCTCGTTCTATCCGGGACTGTGGTTCTTTAGCGGCGGACTTTTCGCCCGCACGTTCGGCCTCGCCGGCTGGGTCGCAATGCAGCCCTGGGCACTGATCACTATGGCCATGTCGGCCAGTATGTTGGTGCCAGTGTGGCAGCGCATCTGTGGGTCCTTGCCGATCGCTGCCGCATTGGCACTGGTCACTGTCACGGTGACGCTAACCGTGGGTGGCGATGAACCCTACGCCGCGATCGTGGCAATGGGCATGGCACCGGCGTTTATTATCGCCCGGCGCGCACTACACGGCGGTCGCTTCGCATTGGTTGGATCCATCCTGTACCTCGGGCTATCGGCCAACCTCTACACGCTGTACACCGCCATTTCCGCATTGACGGTAATAGTGCTGGCCGTGGCCGGTGCCGTCACCGCTCGCGCACTAAAGCCACTTATCAGACTGGTGATGATCGGTATGGGTTCCATGGCTATTGCGCTATTGGGATGGGCGCCATACCTTTGGGCACTTCTTACCCAACCCCATGGGTCTACGGGCACCGCACAGCACTACCTGCCGGAAGTCGCTACACAGGTGCCGACTCCCTTCTTCGAATCCGTCGCCATCGGCATTCTTTCGCTTATCGCGCTGATGTGGTTCGTACTCCGCCGTAAAGACGGTGATGTTCGCGCCCTGACCTACGGGCTCATCGTGTGCTACGCATGGGTTGTGTTGTCACTGCTTGTGACGGTATTTGGCACCACGCTTCTGGGATTCCGCGTGGCAGTCCCCATCAGCATCATCCTTGCTGTGGCCGGCGTGCTTGCCATCGCGGATATGCGACTGGTGTACATGCCGCAGATGCTGTCACCAGAGTTCCGGAAGGCCGGGGGCACAGTTTCGATAAGCCGCGTGTTGGTCATCGTGATGGCCATCTGTGGCATTCACTACGCCACGCAGATTCCTACCGCCCACGAAAGCTATATCGACACGGCCTATACAGATACCGACGGGGACGGAAAGCGCGGCGACAAGCTCCCAGGCGACTCCGCCGTGTACTACCAAAAGGTGGATCAAGTTCTTTCCGAAGAGCTCGGTGGCCGGGCGGATAAGGTGCTACTCACAGACGAGAAGAGCTTCATGGCCTACTACCCCTACCACGGTTACCAGGCCTTTACCGCGCACTACGCCAACCCAATGGGAGAATTCGCCCGCCGTAACGAGGAGATCGAACGCTGGGCGAAAATCACCAAACCCAAGGACTTGCTGGCAGCTATGGACGAGGCAGAAAAGGCTCATGGCTGGAAGGCGCCAGATGCACTATTGGTACGGGGACAGCTGGACCTTGCTGACAACAAGGAAAAGGAGACTAACAAGGCGGAGGCTAAGAACGAGGCAATTGATGCCGATCGGGTCAACCGCCCGCTTCCAAAGGTGAAGGGGGCCGGAAATGGCACATTCACCTATTTGGTAGCGGATGACCTTTATCCCAACCAGCCGAATGTACGTTTCCGCCCCATCGAATTCGAAGCAAGCGCGTTTGCTCGGGGCTGGAATCTGCACCAGGTGGGGCCGTTCGTCATCGCCGTACGCCAGCGTTAAACGCCTCGCTCAGACACTGAGATGTGGGCGTCGAACCGCAGACCACTTCCTGAGGGGCGCCACAGAACATCATTTTCGTAACATTAATTGACTGAAGTCCCAGAAATCAGGCCGTTTGAGTTCTACGTTCGCTCCTTTGTGTCCTACAATTACCTGTTGTGTCTAAAGTTCAGCAGCCAACAGGGAAACTAAAGTTAGCGTCCATCGTCTCGGGCCTCATCGGCTTATTCATGTTCCTTTCTTTGCCTTTCCTGCCTGTAAACCAGGTGCAGTCCTCTTTTAACTGGCCTCAGGACGAAGAACTCACATCTGTCCAGGCGCCACTGATCTCCTATGTCCCCCAAGACGTAGACATCACGGTGCCCATCAAGCAGATCCGAGATCTGGACAATGGAGCGACAAACATCCTGTCGACCCTGCCACCAGAGTCCACGGAAGCTACACTGCGTGGCCTTTTCGTTCGCTCCACAGACGACAGCCTTGACGTCGTCGTGCGAAACATCGTGCCACTAACCATCAATAAGGATGCCCTGAAGCAGCTGCCGGATGACGCCAAGCTGCACATCACCTCGGACTACGAGACCACCCACGCCTGGGTTCCCAACGCGGAAAAATCCCTGGACTACCCGCTCGATTCCACCATCAATGACGATGTCCGCCCGGCTTTGACTGGTATCTACACGGACATCAAGAACACCGAGAAGAACTCGCAGGACACAATCGGCGCTGATTTCCAGGCACGCGTCACCGTCGATTCGCGCTTTACGTCCTCCCCCTCGGTCATCAAATATCTGGCCATCTTCGTAGGCATCGTCGCCACCGCGATTTCGCTGTACTGCCTATACCGCATCGACATCCTTGATAAGCGCACTACCTCCCGCCGCTTGTTCCACCGCAACTGGTGGAAGCCTCGCCCGCTGGACGGCGTAGTGGGGTTCATCCTGCTGGCCTGGTACTTTGTTGGCGCCAATACCTCGGACGACGGCTACCTGCTGACTATGGCCAAGGTATCCGGCGAATCCGGCTACATGGCCAACTACTACCGCTGGTTCGGCGTGCCGGAGTCTCCTTTCGGCTCCCCGTTCTATGACCTACTTGCACTGATGACGCACGTCAGCAGCGCCTCCATTTGGATGCGCCTGCCTTCGCTTATCGCAGGAATCGTCACGTGGCTCATACTTTCCCGCGAGGTCATGCCGCGCCTTGGCACCAAAATCAACCAGCGCAAGGTCGCCCATTGGACCATGGCCGCCACTTTCCTGCTGTTCTGGATGACATTCAACAACGGCACGCGACCCGAGCCAATCATCGCCGTACTGTCCTTGCTAGCCTGGGTCTCCTTTGAGCGCGCCATTGCCACGCACCGCCTGCTGCCCGCCGCAGTCGGCACGATCATCGCCACTTTGGCTCTGGGCGCCGGCCCGACAGGCCTTATGGCTGTATCGGCGCTGCTGGCTTCCCTGGGTGCCTTGATCCGCATCCTCACTCGCCGCCTTCCGCTGCTGGGCGCTGAAAAGGGCGCCCCCAAGAAGACGGTTTTCGTGGCCATTCTGGCGCAGGTCGCACCTTTCTTGGCCGCGGGCACTGCCATCCTCACAGCCGTTTTCGCTGACCAGACTCTTCGCACTGTCACCGAAGCCATCAAGCTTCGCGGCGAAATCGGTCCATCTATGCACTGGTACGACGAGTTCCGTCGCTACGAGGCGCTCATGGAACAGACCGTCGACGGCAGCTTCCCGCGTCGCTTCACCATGGTCATGCTGTTCTTCTGCATCGGCATTGTCGTGGCTGCCATGCTGCGCAACGGACGCATCGCCGGCGCGGCGAAAAGCCCGTCCACTCGTCTACTGCTGGTCACCCTGGGCACCCTGTTCTTTATGACGTTCACGCCTACCAAGTGGACCCACCACTTCGGCGTGTTCGCCGGTATCGGCGCAGCGCTCACCGCATTGGCCGCGGTGGCCGCATCGCGCTTCGCCCTAGAAACGAGGCGCAACCAGATCCTGTTCTTGGGTTCTACCCTGATGCTGTTCGCCTTCACGCTCGCCGGCCCCAACGGCTGGTGGTACCTGTCCTCCTACGGCGTACCGTGGTGGGACAAGCCCGTACAGATCGCCGGAATCACCATCAGCAGCATGGTGCTCGCTATTTCCGTGGTCGTCCTCATCTGGGGTGCCGTCGTAGGCTTTCTTGTCGACGCCAAGCAGGCGCGCGCTACCAATGCATCCGAAGTCGCGAACATCGAACGAGCTGAGATTAAAAAGGTCAACCGCTTCCGCGGCCTCACGGCCGCTCCGATCGCCGTTCTAACGACCATCACTGTGTTGTTTACTCTGGCCTCCTTGGCAAAGGGAATGGTCAGCCAATGGCCCGCCTATTCCGTTGGCAAGGGCAACGTGATGGCCCTCGCAGGCAAGAGCTGTAATCAGGCCGCCGATGTTCTGGTGGAGACCAACACCAATGAGTCTTTCCTGGAACCCGCCGACGGCACGTCGCTGAAGGACTCCCTATCCAGCGGTGGTGGGCACGGTTTCAAGCCGAACAACATCCCCGCGAAGATTGACTCCAAGTCCAGCGGGGACTCCCAGTCGACCGTTGGTTCGGCCGACCAGTTCAAGAAGGAGAGCTCGGACTCTGCGGATTCCAACACGTCCTCTGATAGCGACGACTCGCAGGCTTCGGCGTCCCAAGATAAGGCAACTAAGAAGTCCAAGGACGAAGAGAGCAGCAGCAACAACGGCAACGATGCCTCCGGCACCACCGGTGGCCTGCACGCCGACAAGGGCGTGAACGGCTCGTATGCTGTACTGCCGTTCGGAATCGACCCGAACAAGGTGCCGGTTGTGGGCTCGTACACCGAGGGTCTGCAGGTCCCAGCGAACACCACAACCAGCTGGTACAGCCTGCCGAAGGATCGCGATGGCAAGCCTCTGCTGGTGTTCAGCGTGGCCGGTCAGGTCGGACACTTCGACATGGATGGCATCTATAAGTACGGCCAGGAGATCAAGGTCGAGTTTGGTAAGTCCGGCGGATCCAAGAATGCCGATGACTTCGAGAAGGTCGGCGAGTACATTCCGCTGGATCCCGGCTACGCACCGGAGTGGCGCAACCTGCGCATCCCGATGGATCAGGTGCCGCAGGATGCGGATTCTGTGCGGATCGTCGCCAATGATCCGAACTTGACGCCCGCACAGTGGATCGCCATCACGCCGCCACGAGTGCCGGAGATGGAGTCTCTGAACGACTATGTCGGATCGGAGGCGCCGACACTGCTGGACTGGACCATTGCGTTCCAATTCCCCTGCCAGAAGCCATACGATCACTGGGCGGGCGTGGCAGAGCCAGCCAAGTTCCGTATTTCCCCTGACCACGACGTGCGCAGCAATCACACGCCAGTGATGGACTACGCCGGTGGTGGATCCTACGGTCTGGTGCAGATGACCTCGCAGGCCGAGGAAGTGCCGACCTACTTGCAGGACGATTGGCAGCGCGACTGGGGCGTGCTGGATAAGCTGACGGCGTTCCCGAACGCGAACGGTGACGCACCAAAGCCCGTAAAGCTCGATACCCAGACGGAAAAGCGCTCCGGGCTCTGGTACAACGGCCCGATGAAGTTCTCGGACTAGAGTCCCGTGGGGGGACGGGCTCCCGAGCCCGGGGGGTTTGCAGTACTGAAGTAGCCAAGAACTCCGAGCGGGCTGAGCGCAGTACTGAGGTAGCCAAGAACCCCGAGCGGGCTGAGCGCAGTACTGGGCGCAGACAGCACCGCCACCCAGCACTTACGCGCACAGCCACGCACCTGGCACCGAACGCACGCAGACACAAGGAAGTGCGCATAAGAAAAGCGCCGCCCTGAGCGAGGGCGGCGCTTTTCGATGCTAACAGCGTGGGAGCTCTACGACTCTCCTATTTAGTCTCCTAGTTAGCTGTTGCCGGAGCTGGCGCAGCGGGCGGAACCGCTGCTGCAGGTGCAGCCGGAGCTGCAGCTGCCTCAGCCGGAACGGGTCCGTCGAGCTGCGCGGACTTAGCGGCGTCAGCAAGATCGGCAAAGGCGTTTGCATCAGGGGCAACCTCGCCGTTCTCCAGCTTGGCGTTCCAGTCAGAAATGCCACCGAACTTCTGCAGAAGATCCAGAACCTGACCGATATTCACGGTGCCACCCTGGGCGCCCGCACCCGGCGCTACGCCCTGAACCAGCTTCAGGATTGCGTCAACCGGCAGCTTCTTGCCACCAGTATTGAACTCCTTCAGGGCACCGGACAGTGCGGTGTAGGCAGTCAGTACTTCCTGGGCGGTCTTCATCGAGCCGGATACTTGTGCGCCCTGGCCCTGGCCACCGGCGGAACCGGCTACCTGCGCGGGATCCATGCCTTGGATCTGTGCTGCACCCTGGGTCAGTAGCGTCTCCGCCGGTACACGACCGCCGATAACGCCCAGCAGCTGCATCATAAAGTCCGAGGCCAGCGGGACGTTCACACCAGTTGCGTGCTCAATCTGGTTAGCAACTGCTGCCTCGCCATCCACGGCAGGGCGCAGAGCATCCATAGCCTGGGAGGCCTGGCCTGCAGCGGAATCTGCGGGCATACCAGAGGCCAAAGCATTCAAGGCGGCGTCATCGCCGTAGTACTTATTTAGATCCACCTGGGTCTGTACACCGTTAACGTTGCCGGAGCCGGAGTACTGCCAGAAGGTCACGTGATCCCAACCGCCTGGGATGTTTTCGGGCAGGGAATCACGGTAGTAAGCCAGCCACAACGGGTACTCAGAGAACTCAGTGGTGTTCGCCATCCGCTGGATCCAGAAGCTGTAGTAGGTGTAGATGATCGGATCGCGGCCGGTCAGGGTCTTGATCTCGTCGATCCATTCACGAACCCAGTTCTGCAGCTCAGTCGGGTTCAGACCACCATTTTCTTCCAGGTCCAGTACTGGCGGCAGGGAAGGCTGCACGCCAGTTGCCAGCACGGCAGCGTAGTGGCGGGCCTCACCACGCGGGTCACGGTTACCCGGACGGGCGTAGTGGTAGCTTCCCGGCACGAGGCCGGCCTGCTGTGCCTTCGCGGAGTCTGTGGTGAAGGCCGGGTTGGTGTATCCCGTGCCTTCGGTGGCCTTCACAAAGACGAAGGACTGGCCGGACTGCTTCACAGCGGTCCAGTCGATAGCTGCACCACCGGGGTGCTGGTGAGAAGCGACATCAATGCCGTTCAGAGCCCATGACGGGACGGGAACGACATCGGTGGCGACGAGTGCTGCCACCGTCAAAGCGGAGCCAGCGAGTGCCGTTGCGGTGAGGCGTTGAGGTACGGACGTGCGCGTGGAGCGGCGCCAAGGCAGTGAAATCATGAATCACACCATACCCAAAAGCCACAACTTTCACACTGTCCCCACGGGTAACATGGAGAACACTCTTCACCGCACGAAAGCTTTAGCTACAAAACCCCTGATCAAACCCATATGTGATTTTAATCACACTCGCTGGTATATCGTCACAGCTGGGCAAACACCCCGCTTCTTCCACTGGTTATACTCCCTGCTGGTCCACACGATGAGCCACACCACCAACGCAGCGAGAAGCACCCACACCAGCGCCATCCACACCAACTGGAACCCCGCGGATTCATCCATCCAGCGAACATTCCACGCGAAGTGCGTCAAGAATCCTAGGCCACCCCACAGCACAATCGCCCCCAGCCGCCACAATGCGGAACGCTGCTTTCCCGCCTTTGCGCCGACGTACATTGCCAGGCCAATCCCGTACCCGACCAACGCGCTGAACATCATGTGCTTTGCAGGGCCCGCTACCAGCCGCAGTAAATACATTGATATCGCACCCTGCTGGTCAGAGACAGGATTCATCACAGCCAACATCATGGCGTACATCATGTTCTCAAACACTTCAAAGCCCAAACCGACCAGTAGTCCAGCGACGATGCCATGCCATGGCCGGTTCCACCAGGTGCGCCCCATCCACAGCAACAGCCAAATGCCCAGCCCCTTCGCAATCTCCTCCGGGTAGGCACCTGCGAAGCTAGCGGTCACGGAATGCCACCCCAGCTTGTCCACGGTATTAACCACGGGCGGCTGGATCACCGCTGCCGCCAGCACAACCGAAGCCGCTCCGCCCCACAGCAGCGCCAGTACAGTTAATCGCTTCGGCGTGCCTTTAAATATAGGCAGCGCCCAAACACACAACAGCGCCAACGCCAGATGCACCATGCCCATCACAAACACCACACCCAGCGTGGGGCTCACCCTAGAAGGATTATTTCCAATCAGCAGGAACAGTGAGATCCCCAAGCATGGAATCAGAATCAGCCAGTACAAGACCATCCAGGCGTCGCGAAACAATCCCAGCTTTGGACGTTGATGTGGCGCATGTTTGAGGTGAAACTCCAGCGGCACCTCGAAGACACGGTAATTTCGAGCCTTAAACATCTATTTCACCCGTGCTTTCTTCCCCATGGTTGCTCTTTGCACTGTCGCTATCCCTCTCCCCACCAAGGCGGACACCACGCACAAGCTCGCCGATTTCTTCCATCTGTTCTTGTAGTGACGCCGACTTCACCGGCACCTGCACCACCACCATCGGCACCTTGCCATCGGGCTGCAGGCTATGCTCCAGCTCGTTTCCAGGCTCCGTGTCAGCTGCCCCTTCTCTGTCCTCTTTTCCTTCTCCGTCTTTTGTCTTCTTGGCTGCGTCGGGATCGCGCACAAACGCAACTCCCACGTATTTCTGGTCTCCCCGCGAATAGCTCTGAGTCACGCGCAGCTGTTTGACCTCCGCCTTTTCTAAGGTGGCTCGATCCTCCGCGGAAAGCTTGTTCATCACATCAGTCGACTTCAATTCCACGCCGTCCTGGAAAATAATGGCGCGAACAGCACGGTTGATCGCGTGCTCAACGTTCTCGGCGTCCCCCTTCACGTCCACTCCCGAAAACCCAGTCACGCCATAGTCTTCCCCATCACAATCCAGCTCCATTACTCCAGGGCGCCCCAGGCCAGCGGAATCATGGCACTCTTCGAGCGTCGAAAACCGCAGCGGCCACTCTGAATAAGTAAGCACCGAGTCCGCCATCCCGTCCGCGACTGTTAGACCCTGCGGCTCATCTTCCAGGGTGGCGTCGGCAATAAAAGCGCTACCGACCAGCAAAAACAGCGCCGCCAAAAGGTACGCGGAATAGGCTCCGCGACGTTTCGGATTAGTCGGCGCAGGACGGTACACCGTGGGTGGGGGTTGCACAGGCTGTCTGGTTGGCATCGGCTGCATCGCCGGCACCGCCGGCATTGGCTGTGGCATTGGACGATGCGGCGAGCCTAGTGGAGGTCCGGGCGGTGGACCAGGTGGCCGCCCCTGGGGTGCTGAATGATGGAACATACGCAATAGCCTAACTACTACGCACGACACCGCCGTCCGTACCGGCGTCCACAGCGGTGCCTGGCGATGTCTAAGGTGGTGGGCATGACAGAAAACAACGCGCAAGACAACACCCCGTCCGCAGCGATTCCGGACGATATCTCCGAGGCGCCGGAGCAAGGCCAGGCGGGCACTGCCACCCAGCCTTCCCCTGCTCAGGATCTGTACCGCCATGTCAACGGCGCATGGCTCAGTACTCACAAGATCCCCAGCGATCGTCCCGTGGATGGCACCTTCCACCAACTGCGAGACCGCGCTGAGCAAGAGGTTCGCCAGATCGTCGAGACCGCAGCTAGCAATGAGCCGAACGGTCGGGTAGGCGCACTGTATTCCTCTTTTATGGACGTTCAAGGCATTGCCGCCGCCGGACTTAATGGCCTGCGCAAGCCTTTGGGTCTAATTAGTGACGCCACTTCAGTGCGCGACCTCGCCGAGGTACTTGGCAGGCTTGACGTGGAAGGCACCGGAGGTGTTGTCGGATATTGGATCGAAAAGGATTCCAGCCAGGACGTTGAGCGTGCCTACCTGGTGCAAACGGGCTTGGGTCTACCGGACGAGGCCTACTACCGCGAAGAGCAGCACGCAGCTACCCGCGAGGCATACCGGGAGTTCGTCGAAGACATGTTGCAGCTGGTCAGCGAACTAGAACTGCCGGGCAGATACGCCGACGCCGGTGTTACCGCAGCAGCCGATGCCATCTGTGCCTTCGAAACCGAGCTCGCACGCGGACACTGGGATAACGTGACCAGCCGCGATGCCGAGAAAACCTACAACCCGACCAAGGTGGACGACCTGCCGACGGGATTCCCCTTCCGCGAGTGGCTTGCGGCCACGGGCGTGGATCCGCAGAGCCCGGGCGGCTCAACCATCGTCGTGTGCCAGCCAAGCTACCTGGAGCACGTGGCTGCGATGGCCACCGGCGAGGGCGATAAACCAGAGGTCAGTGGCCTCGACGAGTGGAAGCTCTGGGCATATTGGCGAGTCATCCTCAGCAACGCGGCCTACCTGCCGACGGAAGTGAACCTGCGGAACTGGGAGTTTTACGGTCGCACGCTCTCCGGGGCTACGGAGCAGCGGGCGCGGTGGAAGCGTGGCGTCGGACTGGTCGAAGGCGCCGTGGGCGAAGAGGTCGGCAAGAAGTTCGTCGCCCAGCACTTCCCACCTGAGCACAAGCAGAAGATGCTAGAGCTGGTGGATTACCTGATCGCCGCCTACCGCGAGCGCATTAGCGAACTGGCGTGGATGACCCCCGCCACCCGCGAGAAGGCTTTGGCGAAGCTGGACAAGTTCCAGGCGAAGATCGGCTACCCAGACAAATGGCGAGACTTCAGTGGCCTGGAGTTCGGCTCGACCGGTGCGGACCTGTTGGCAAATGTTTGGGCGGCCAGCCGCTTTAACCACAACTACGAGGTAGAGAAGCTGGGCAAGCCCAGTGATAACGAAACCTGGTTCGCCACCCCACAGACGGTTAACGCCTTCTACAACCCGGTGAAAAACGACATCACCTTCCCCGCAGCGATCCTGCGCCCGCCATTCTTCGACCCGGCGGCGGATATGGCCGGTAACTTCGGCGCCATCGGTGCGGTGATCGGCCATGAGATCGGACACGGTTTCGACGACCAGGGTTCCAAGTACGACGGCGACGGCAATCTAAACTCCTGGTGGACCGAGGAGGATCGGGAGGCCTTCACCGCTCTGACCGACAAGCTGGTCGCGCAGTACGACGGCCTGGTTCCGACTGGTCTGCGCCAGCGTGGCATTACCGAGCACAAGGTCAACGGCAGCTTTACCCTCGGCGAAAACATTGGCGACCTGGGCGGACTGGGCATCGCCATCGTTGCCCTGCGGCGCTATCTCGCTGACCAAGGCCAGACGTTCGAGACAGCAGAAAAGCTGCCGGTCGACGGACTGGTTGATGCTGAAGGCAACCCGGATACCACCGAATACTCCGCTCTGCAGCGAGTGTTCCTGCGCTGGGCCCGGATCTGGCAGACCGCTATCCGCCCGCAGATGGCGGCGCAGTACGCCTCCATTGATCCGCATTCCCCCGCGGAGTTCCGGTGCAACGTGGTCTCCAGCAATATTGCGGAGTTCTACGAAGCCTTCGATGTGCGCGAAGGCGATAGCATGTGGCTTGCCGAGGACGAGCGCGTCTGCATTTGGTAGCGCTTTAGAACGCCTGGAAGTTCTCCGGGGCCAGCAGATCCGGCTCGTGCGCATCCTCGTCCGGGACGAACTCCTCGATCTCGCAGAGGTTCACCAGCGCACCGGTCGCGTCCTCGATGGTGGCCATGCGGCCAAACTCGGACTCCCAGGGTTCACGGATCACCTTTCCACCCAACTCAGGCGTGCGAGCGACCGCCTCGTCCACCTCGGCCACACCCAGATACACGGTCCACATGCCGGGCACGTCCAGCGCGGAGGTATCCCACAAACCGGCTACGGCGGCGCCATCGAATTCACCGGTGGCGTAGCGGAAGTCGGCGTCGGAACCAGTAACCTTCACATCCCACCCCGCGAGTTCGTGATAGAACTCCAACGTCGGATCCCAGTTCTGCGCCACCATCAGCTCAAACCACACCGGGGTTCCGGGCTCGCCGGCAGCGATCAGCGCATGTTCGTCGGCGGGATTACGCAGCCCCACGGTCGCCCCCGACGGGTCAATCAGAATGGCCATCTCTCCGCGCTCGCCCAGATCTTTTGGCTCCAGCACGGATTTGGCGCCGGCCTCTACAGCCTTGTCATGAGCCTGCTGGACGTCCGGGGTGTACAGCAACATCCCCCATAGAGACTGATTACCCTCCGGGATCTGCGCGATGCCAGCCACCGGCATGCCCTGCTTCTTTGCCACGGAGTAGCCCTCGGTCGGGTGCTCGAACTCCCACCCCAGCAGCTCGCCATAAAATTTCCGCGCCGCAGCTGCGTCGGTGCTGGCCAAATCCAGCCACAGGGGCATTCCGGGCTGGGCAATCATCGCAGGCATTGTTCCTCCACTGCTTTCTTCTTCTGGTGTCTCTTTATTGACGCCGATTCGTCCTCCGGCGCCTCAGGCTCTTAAGCCCTAGATCGCGTTGTCCTCCCGGACATCCTCCAGGCGGACATTGCGCCACTTCTCCGGGTCGAAGTCATCGTCCGCGGTGTCTTCGTCGAAGAACTCGCCGAGATCATCGTCATTCTCGCCGCTCAAAGGTGAATCAGCGCTGGCTGCACTGGCAACGACCGCCCCTGCCAGCACTTCTCCGGTTTCTCCGTCGACCAGGGTCACCTCGTCGCCCGGATGCAGCGCCTTGCCTCGGCGAGTGTCGACCTCGCCATTAACCTGTACAGCGCCTGCGGCGATGGCCTCCTTGGCCTCCCCGCCGGTCTCCACCAGGTTGGCTAGCTTGATGAACTGCCCCAACTTGATCTCGGAATCACGAATGCTGACCAAAGGAAACTCCATGCGCTTTAGTCTAGCGACCTTCAGACCCCCACCAGCAGGCGCACGCCCTCCAAGGCTAGGAACGCGCCCAACACCATAAACAAAACCCCGGCCACCATCTCGATGAATGGATTGATGCGCTGGATCTTCTCTGCCCCTGCGGCCACCGCTAAAGCAAAGCCACAAAACCACAGCAGACCCACAAGAGTCATCAGCACCAGCACGATCAATCGATCCAACAGCGTAGCTTCTACGGGGATAAACTGCGCGAACACCGAGCCGAAGAACAGCAACGCCTTGGGGTTGGATAGGTTCGTTGCCAAACCCAGGCGCCAGGAGGCAAAATCCCCCAGCGGCGCCAGCGCAGTACCCTGCGGTCCACGGTCACCGGACTCCCCGGTGGGGGCGTCATAAGAAGAGACAGCAGGTAGTGCCGCACGGCTGCGCCAGTCCGCATGGCCGGAACGGAAGGCACCTTGGCCCATGTACACCAGGAAACAGCCGCCGAACAGGTACAACGCGGTCAGCATCCACGGGAAGGCGGCGATCAACGCAGCCAGGCCCAGCATCGTCACCACGGGCCACAGCACATTGCCCGTACAGATCCCCAGGGCGGCGAACACCGCCGAGCGGCGCGACCGGGCACCTAAACGAATGAGCTGCACGGTGTCCGGGCCTGGCACAGTAATGGCCAGCACCCAGGCACCGAGCAGCCCTAGATAAGCGGCAAGGCTCAAGCCTGCATCGCCACGTCAGTCGGGTTGATCGGGCGCGGCAGTGCGGTTTCGCCCATCAGCACGCGGTCTAGTTCCGCAGCGGCGGAACGGCTCTCGGAAATGCCCCAGACGATCAGCGACTGGCCACGGCCCGCATCGCCGGCGACGAATACCGGGATGTCCGCGAACTCCGCGTTGGTGGTCTGAGCACGGAAGGTGCCATCGCGCTCCAGGCGCCCACGGTCGTTGACCTTCAGCCCAAGATCCTTAACAACCGGGGTCTCTTCGACGGAGACAAAGCCCATTGCCAGCAGCACCAGGTCCGCATCCATCTCAAAGTCAGACTCCGGGATGTTCTCCAGGCCATTTTCTCCGAAGCGGCATTCGGCGCCCTTCAGGCCGGTGACCTTCTCGCCATCGCCGGTGATCTCGACGGTGTTGATGGAGTAACGGCGGATGCCAAGTTCGTCCCCTGGCTGGCGCTCGGCCAGGCCCAGGGCGGCGATCTCGTCTGCGGACTCGTTGCCGGTCACGCGGTATTCGCCCTCTTCGTGGGCAGACGCCACGCGCCAGATACGCGGATAGGTCGGCCACGGGGTGGAGGCACCACGGGTCTTCGGCGGCTTCGGGGTGATATCGAACTGGGAGACCTCAATGGCACCCTGGCGCAGGGCGGTACCGAAGCAGTCGGTACCGGTATCGCCACCGCCGATGATGACCACGCGCTTCCCCTTTGCGTTGATGGTGGACTCCTCGCGGTCGCCTTCACAGACCTTGTTGGCCTCTGGCAGGTACTCCATTGCCTGGTAGACGCCCTTCAGGTCCCGGCCGGTCACCGGCAGGTCGCGGCCCACGGTGGAGCCGATGGCAACGATCACGCCGTCGAACTCCTTGAGCTCCTCGCCGGTGGGCGACGTGTTCACGACGAACTTCGTGCCCTCAGCTTCCATCTGCTCCAGGCGGCGGTCGATCCACTTCTTTTCCATCTTGTACTCGGGCACGCCGTAGCGCATCAGGCCACCAATACGGTCGGCACGCTCGAAGACAGTGACATCGTGACCTGCGCGGGTCAGCTGCTGGGCTGCAGCCAGGCCGGAGGGGCCGGAGCCAACTACGGCCACACGCTGGCCGGTCTTGAAGCTGGGCTTGATCGGCTTGATCCAGCCCTCCTTCCAGGCGTGCTCGACGATGGTGAATTCAACCGTCTTGATATTCACCGGGTCGTCGCCGATGCCCAGCACACATGCACCTTCGCAGGGCGCGGGGCACAGGCGGCCAGTGAACTCCGGGAAGTTATTGGTGGCGTGCAGGCGGTCGTAGGCCTCGCGCCAATTGCCCTTGCGCACCAGGTCATTCCACTCGGGGATGATATTGCCCAACGGGCAGCCATCGTGGCAGAACGGGATGCCGCAGTCCATGCAGCGGCTAGCTTGGGTCTGCACCTTGTCGTCGGAGAAGTCCTCGTAGACTTCATTCCAGTCCAACAGACGCAGCGGGACGGGTCGGTGTGCCGCCGATTCGCGGCGGTGCTTAAGAAATCCGCGTGGATCAGCCATTTAGTTCACTTCCTCCATGATTGCGGCGGCGATGCCGTCCTTGTCGAGCCCCTCAGCTTCGGCGCGCGCGATCGTCTTGAGCACGCGCGCGTAGTCGCGGGGCATGACCTTGATCAGGTCCGCGGCGTTGACCTCCACGGTAGACCCAGTCAGGTCGCGGTGAGTCTGGATCGTCTGTTCGACCCATCGCAGCTCTTCCTCGTCGGTGATCTTTTCGATGTCTACGAGCTCGGTGTTGATTCTGTCTGTGACGCCACTACCGTCATCCAATAGGTAGGCGATACCACCGGACATACCGGCTGCGAAGTTGTTGCCGATCTTGCCCAGGATGATCACACGACCACCCGTCATGTACTCGCAGCCGTGGTTGCCCACGCCTTCGACGACGGCGGTGAGGCCGGAGTTACGGACGCAGAAGCGCTCGCCGACGGTACCGCGGATGAACATCTCACCCTGCACACCGCCGAAGCCCAGCACGTTGCCGGCGATGACATCGGTGGTGATGTCCTCGGCTGCGGCCTCTGCCGCCGGGCGGATGACGATGCGACCGCCGGATAGACCCTTGCCGACGTAGTCGTTGGCGTCACCGTTTAGGGTCAGCGTCATGCCGTGCGTGGCGAAGGCGCCGAAGGAGTTACCGGCGGATCCGGTGAACTGCAGGTTCACGGTGTCCTGTGGCAATCCATCGCGGCCCGCTACGCGGGAGATCAGTGAGCCGGTCATGGTGCCGACGGTGCGGTTGACGTTGGTGATCGGGTAGCTGAGTTCGATGGAGGCATCCTCGCCCGCGGCGGCACGGCGAATCGTATCCTCCGCGTCCTTGCGGATCTGGTTGTCCAGTGCCTTATCCAGCGAGTGATCCTGATCCTTGGTGCGGTGCAGGTCCTGGTGCATGAAGGGGCTTTCGGGCTGGGCGAAGATCGGCTCCAAGTCCAGCTTGCCCGCGGTCTTGTGCTCAACCTCCATGCTGCCGCCGGTGAGACACTCGGAGTGACCCACAGCCTCTTCTAGGGTGCGGAAGCCCAGCTCGGCGAGGTATTCACGTACCTCCTCGGCGATGAACTTGAAGAAGTTCACCACGTGCTCTGCCTGGCCGGTGTAGCGCTTGCGCAGCTCCGGGTTCTGGGTGGCCACGCCTACCGGGCAGGTGTCCAGGTGGCAGACGCGCATCATGATGCAGCCGGATACCACCAGCGGGGCGGTCGCGAAGCCAAACTCCTCGGCGCCCAGCAGGGCTGCCACCATGACGTCGCGACCAGTCTTTAGCTGGCCATCACACTGCACAGTGATGCGGTCGCGCAAACCATTCATCAACAAGGTCTGCTGAGTCTCGGCAAGGCCCAGCTCCCAGGGGCCACCTGCGTGCTTCAGGGAGGTCAGCGGGGAGGCACCGGTACCACCATCGTGGCCGGAGATCAGCACCACGTCCGCGTGTGCCTTCGACACACCGGCGGCGACGGTGCCCACGCCCTGCTCAGCGACGAGCTTGACATGGATACGCGCATCCGGGTTGGCGTTCTTCAGATCGTGGATCAGCTGAGCCAAGTCCTCGATGGAGTAAATGTCGTGGTGCGGCGGCGGGGAGATGAGTCCCACGCCCGGCGTGGTCACGCGCACTTCGGCGATCCAGGGGTACACCTTGCCCGGTGGCAGCTGGCCACCCTCGCCCGGCTTGGCACCCTGGGCCATCTTGATCTGGATATCCGTGCAGTTGTTGAGGTAGTGGCTGGTCACGCCAAAGCGGCCGGAGGCCACCTGCTTGATCGCGGAACGCTTCCAATCGCCATTCGGTTCCGGCTCGAAGCGCGCTGGGTCCTCGCCACCCTCGCCGGAGTTCGACATGCCCTTCAGGCGGTTCATCGCAATCGCCAGGGTCTCGTGCGCTTCGGCGGAGATGGAGCCGTAGGACATCGCACCGGTGGCGAAGCGCTTCACGATCTCGCTGACCGGTTCGACTTCCGCAATCGGGATAGAGGGGCGGTTCGACTTGAACTTGAACAGGCCGCGCAGTGTAGCCAGGCGCTCGGACTGCTTGTCGACCTTCTCGGTGTATTCCTTGAAGATACGGTATTGACCAGTGCGGGTTGCGTGCTGCAGCTTGAACACGGTCTCCGGGTTGAACAGGTGGTATTCGCCCTCGCGGCGCCACTTGTACTCACCACCGATCTCCAGCTCGCGGTGTGCCTGCTCCTCAGGGCGAGGCAGGAAGGCCTCGCGGTGGCGCTTTGCCACGTCGTCGGCGATCTCATCCAGGCCGATGCCGGAGATCGGGCTAAATGCTCCGACGAAGTACTCGTCCAGCAGGCTCTGGTGCAGTCCGACCACGTCGGCCAGCTGCGAGCCGCGGTAACTTGCTACCGTCGCAATGCCCATCTTGGACATGACCTTTTGGATACCGGTGGTTGCGGCGTTGATGTAGTTTTCTTCGGCCTCTTCAGCACTGACGCCCACTCGTCCGTTGTTCGCCATCTCATGTACAGTCTCGAGCGCCATGTACGGGTTGACGGCATCCGCACCGAAGTTGATGAGCATGGCCAGGTGGTGCACCTCACGAGCCCCACCGGACTCAATCACCAGAGATGCTCGGGTGCGGGTCTTCTCCTGCACCATGTGGTGGTGCACGGCGCTGGCTAGCAGCAGCGACGGAATCGGTGCGTAGCGCTCATCGGATTCGCGGTCGGAGAGGATCAGGATGGTCGCACCATCGTTGATGGCGTCGGTGACCTGACGACGTACCCGCTTGATGGCCTCGCGCAAACCCTTACCGCCGTGTGCCACGGAGTACAGACCCGGGATGCGGACGGCCTTGAAGGCGCTGAGATCCACGCCGTTGCTGGCAGCCTCCGCGTTGTCCGCGGCATGTGCCAGGTTGGCCAGCGTCTGGTTACCCAGAATCGGGCTGTCCAGGTGGATCCGGCGGGCGGCGTCAGGACCGGGGTTAAGAACATCCGCCTGCGCACCCAACTGGGTGAACATGCTGGTGACCATCTTCTCGCGGTAGCTATCCAGCGGCGGGTTCGTCACCTGTGCGAAACGCTGGGAGAAGAAGTCGAACAGCAGGCGCGGGCGGTTGGACAGGGCAGCAATGGGGGTATCGGTACCCATGGAGCCGATGCCTTCGGCACCCTTTGCGGCCATTGGCAGGAGCAGGGTCTGCAGATCCTCTTCGGTGTAGCCGAAGACGCGCTGGCGCAGCACGATTCGCTCGTGATTCATACCGATCGGCTCAGCCTGAGGCAGGTCGGACTCGTGAACCAGGTTTTCCTCTACCCACTGCTGGTAAGGCTGGTTCGCCAAAGCCTGCTTGATTTCCTCATCCTCGACCACGCAGCCGCGGGCGGTGTCAACCAAGAACATCTTGCCCGGTTCGACACGGGTGCGCTTGATGATCTCGCTGTCCGGAATGTCCAGCACCCCTGCTTCCGACGCCATGACGACGAGGCCGTCCTTGGTGATCCAGATGCGTCCCGGACGCAGGCCATTGCGGTCGAGGGTGGCGCCGATGAGGGTGCCGTCGGTGAAGGTAATAGCAGCGGGGCCGTCCCAGGCCTCCATGAAGCTGGAGTGGTACTCGTAGAACGCGCGAACCTGCGGGTCGATGTGCGGGTTACGCTCCCAAGCCTGGGGCACCATCATCAATACGGCGTGGGGCAGGCTGCGACCGGCCAGGTGCAGCAGCTCTAGGGCTTCGTCGAAGCGTCCGGTATCCGAACCTTCCGGATCACAGATGGGCAGTACACGATCCAGGTCGCCCAGCACCTCTGAGCGCAGCTGGGATTCGCGGGCGCGCATCCAGTTCTCGTTACCGCGCACGGTGTTGATCTCACCGTTGTGAGCAACCAGGCGGTAGGGGTGCGCCAGCGGCCAGGACGGGAAGGTGTTGGTGGAGAAGCGGGAGTGCACGATTGCCAGTGCGGACTCCATTCTTTCGTCCTGCAGATCCAGGTAGAACTCCCGCAGCTGCGGGGTGGTCAGCATGCCCTTGTAAACAACCGTGCGTGCGGACAAAGAGGGGAAGTAGACGGTATCTCCACCGGAGCCCTCGCCTGGCCCCTTGCTGCCGAGCTCACGCTCTGCACGCTTGCGGACGAAGAACGCGCGACGGTCGAGTTCAAGCCCTTCCAGGGGCTCACCGTCGGCGTCAACACCAGAGATAAAGAGCTGGTGGAACAGCGGTTCAGCATCGCGTGCAATTGCGCCCAGACTCGAATCGTCGACGGAGACATCGCGCCAGCCGATAAGGTTCAAGCCCTCTTCTTCCACGATGGCTTCCACGGCGCGCACTGCGTCGAGTGCTGCCATGCGGGAGTTCGGGAGGAAGGCGATGCCGGTGGCGTACTGACCGGCGGGCGGCAGGGTGATGTCCTGCTTGGCCATTTCCTCTCGGTAAAAGCGGTCGGGGATTTGGATAAGGATGCCGGCGCCGTCGCCGGTATTCTTCTCCGCTCCAGCTGCTCCGCGGTGGTCCAGGTTCACAAGGGCCTGAATGCCCTTGTCCACAATGTCGCGTGTCGCGCGGCCGTGCATGTCAGCCACAAAGGCGACACCACACGCATCATGCTCAAACTGGGGGTCGTAAAGACCCTGGCGTGCAGGGTAGTTTTTCATGATTTACGGCCTAACTCTCGTCACAGGTACTGCAGTTGCATATGCGAATAAAGTTGCAATCGGTTCGCAGTTCTGTTGGTGACGTGGGTCTCCGCCAGAAATCAGCTGTAGTTCCGATCACATCGTTTCGTCATGGGTTATCTAGAGTGCACCGTGCGGTGCGAGCAGACAAAATTAGGTTTGCCTAACTCTTTCTAGCCTCCCAGCACTTTGTGATCGAAACCACTCTGAACAGCGATGATTGAGTTACATTACTCACATTTTGATACATACTTTAGCCCGCATGGGCTGTATGGTCTTGGTTTCTCAAAAAGCCCCACAACTTTTTGCTTTGTTAGAGATAATTGCCCCCATGACGAACCAGCCTTCCACGAACAACACTGCTGACACAGCTTCTGCTGACTCTTCTGTCCGTACCCTTCTGCCCCTTTCTACGGCTCCGGGGGCAACAAGCCTCACCGCCACCCCGGTCGACGACCCGGCTACGGCGTATAAGACCCTCCTCTCCCCTATCCAGGTCGGCAAGACCACCTTCCGCAACCGCGTCGTCATGGGCTCTATGCACACCGGACTGGAAGACTCCATCGAAGACGTTCCGAAACTCGCCGCCTTCTACGCCGCCCGCGCCGAAGGCGGTGTCGCAGCAATGGTGACCGGTGGCTACCCGCCGGTCATGGAAGGCAATCTGACCCCCTATGGCACCCCGTTCAACACCCCGGACATTGCTGCTGCCCACCGCGAAATCACTGACGCCGTACACGCCGGTGGCGCGAAGATTCTGCTGCAGCTGCTGCATGCAGGCCGATACGGTTATCACCCGATGGCGCAGTCGGCCTCTGCTTCTCAGTCGCCGATCAGCCCCTTCCCCGCCCGGGAGATGACGGCAGAAGAGGTCGAGAAGCTTATTGACGCCTACGCCACCTCCGCTGCCCTCGCAGCCGACGCGGGCTATGACGGCGTGCAGGTTATGGGCTCCGAGGGCTACCTCATTAACCAATTCCTGGCAGAGCGTACGAATCAGCGCACTGACGAGTGGGGTGGTTCGGTGGAGAACCGCCAGCGCTTCCCCATGGAAATCATCAAAGCCATCCGTGCGAAGGTGCCGGAGGACTTCGTTATCGACTACCGCATCTCCGTGTTGGAACTGGTCGAGGGGGGCCAGAGCCAAGAGGAGATTCTGCAGCTGGCGAAGAAGATCGAAGAGGCCGGCGCGGATATGCTGAGTTCCGGCGTGGGCTGGCACGAGGCACAGATCCCTACGATCGTTACCTCCGTGCCGCGTGGTGCTTTCGCCTGGGCCACGCAGAAAGTGCGCGACCACGTGGACATCCCGGTTGTGGCTTCTAACCGCATTAATACTCCGGAAGTTGCCGAGGCCATTTTGGATGGCTCCTGGGACGGTGGCGATGGCCAGCCAGCTGGCACCCCGCAGGCCGATCTGGTGTCTATGGCTCGTCCCCTGCTGGCAGATCCGGAGTTTGTTAACCGCGCCGCACGCGGGCTAAATACCGAGATCAACCACTGCATTGCCTGCAACCAGGCCTGCTTGGACCATACCTTCGGCAATCAGCGGGCAACCTGCCTGGTTAACCCACGAGCGGCCTACGAGACCGAGCTGGAACTACTTCCTGCACAGGGCTCCAAGAAAGTCGGTGTTATTGGTGGCGGCGTGGCCGGCCTCTTTGCCGCGGAAGCGCTTGCACTGCGCGGGCACGACGTCACCGTCTTCGAGGCTGCGGACACTCTGGGTGGCCAGTTCAACCTGGCAATGCGCGTGCCCGGAAAGGAGGAGTTCGTTCAGGCTCTGTATGCAGTCGTCAACCGCCTCGAGGGTCTGAAGGTAAACATCTCCACTGGCAAGGCCGTCAGCCCTAAGGAACTGCAGGACGAAGGCTTTGAGGAGATAGTTGTAGCCACCGGCGTGCGTCCGCGTATCCCGGAGTTCCCAGGCGTGACTGAAGGCTTGGAGGGCAAGATCGACGGCGTGACCGTCGCGACTTACGCCGAGTTGATCTCCGGTGAAAAGACCCCCGGTGAATACGTAGCCGTAATCGGCGCAGGAGGCATCGGTTACGACGTGGCGGAGTTCCTACTAGAGGATCGCCAGGGCACCCCGCAGACGTTGAACTCCTGGAACAGCCAGTGGGGCGTGGTCGAGGCCTCGGATGTCCACGGCAACCTCTCCACCCCCAAGCCTGAACGCCCGCAACGCCGAGTTGTAATGCTGCAGCGAAAGCCGACCCGCATGGGCCGATCGCTGGGCAAGACCACCGGCTGGGTCCACCGTGCAACGGTTGCTATGGGTGGAACGGAACAGATCGTGGGCGTAACCTACGAAAAGATTGATTCCGAGGGTCTGCACATCACCGTGCCAGTGGAGGATCCGCAGGTCACTCTAAAGAAGATCAAGCAGGTTAAATCTGGCACCTTCGAGGGCCGCACCCTGGATCGTGCGGAAAAGCAGGAACTTCTGGAGCAGATCGAACGCGAGACCAAGGAAAACCGCGAGCAGCGAGTGATCAACGTGGACACCGTCGTGCTCTGTACGGGACAGGAATCCATCCGTCCGGAGGGCGCCGAACAAGAAGGCGCTTCGAATGTTCACATCATCGGTGGTGCAGATGTTGCCGCGGAGCTTGACGCCAAGCGTGCCATCCGCCAAGCGGTGGAACTAGCGGCTCGCATTTAGCTGCCGGGCTAGCTTTCCGGCTCCATCACCCGGTCATCAACCATGCCAATCGCCTGCATCGTTGCATAGCACGTCGTGGGGCCCACATATTGGAAACCGCGACGCTTGAGCTCCTTTGCTAGCGCCTTAGACTCCGGCGATGTCGAGGGAATCTCATCCAACGTCCGTGGCCGAGTGTGCTCGGCTGGGGTGAATGACCACATCAGCACCGGGAGGCCAGGGGCTAGTCTATTTGCTGCACCGCCCAGCACCTCCCGCGCCGGGGAGTCTTCCGGTAGCACCTGATACTCTTCCGCACGCCGGAGCTCCATCGTCGCCCGGGCGTTTTCATATAGAGCCTCGTGCTTGCGGGCATTCCGGATCAAACGCTCGTCCTGCAGGGCAGCACGGCGTTGGGGCTCACTCATTTCAGCGATACGCTGGGCGTCAAAAAGAAAGAACACAGAGCGAAAATCCCGGCGCTTGCGAAGGATCGTGGCCCAGGACAGTCCGGATTGAAAACCTTCGAGGGCGATACGCTCCAGCAGACCGTGTTCGGTGATGACCGGGCGACCCCACTCGTTGTCGTAGTAATCCATCTCAATCTCGCTGCGATACGCCCATGGTGGGCGCGCAACGCCGGATTCGTCCACAAGCTGACCAGTGCTGGTCGTTAGGAGCTGGCGTGTACCGTCCATTAAATTCCTTTCGGATCCCCTTCTCGAACAAGGCGATCATGGGGTGGGAAGTATGTGGCAAGTGATTTGCTGTGCGCCTTGGAGCGCTGGTAAAAATTCAACGCTGACAGACATTCATCACTGTAATTCAATCTCGGAACAGGCTCTGTGCGAGTTGGCTTCCACCCCTCCCACAGGGTGAGGTTATCCACATTTCCCCGGACTGTGAATAACCCTTATTTGGGGGTGGAACACGATATCCGTACCTGGCATTACACCCCCAGGAACGGGGATAGTTCCGGCAGGTTGAGACAGTGATACTAAACTTAAAGCAACCCAAAATTTTCGACTCCTACCCCTCCTCGCTTTTTAGGTACTTGTAGGACTCCACACAGTCCTGCATGTATCTCGCAGAGGTCTCGCGCGGCTCGCACCACAGAAGTAGAGCCTGGAACTCTGCCGCTTTAACGCCGCACGACCACATGGATACTAAAACCGGAGGAAACGATGGAACGCCATACCGACGCTGGTAACGCAGACCAGCAACGCGATACTGGCACGCTACGAGCTGTCTCTGTCCAGCACGGCGGCTTCGTAGACGCATCGGGCGCACCCGCCGTGAAGATCAACAAAAAGGACGCCCGACCGTCCGTCGAGGCGCCCCTAAAGGAAGAAGCCAAAATCGGCCTCTTCCGTTCCTATTTTTTCATCGGCACGCTGATCTTTATTATCTGCGCGCTGATCATTCTGCTTCTTGTCCTATGGCTCGGCCACGGCCTAGAAAACGAAAGCGCACGCTTCAGTGAAGGTGCGCAATCAGTCTTACGTTTGTTCTAGCACCAGCCTGTCGCCGGTGCCGATTTTAATCCGGGAGGTTCCTACTTCCCTCGCTTGCCCGTAACAAGCCCCACAATGAAGATCAGGAGGCAGGCACCCAGCAGGCAGGTCAGGAAGCTCCAGAACCAGCCACCACTGCCGATACCCAGCAGGCCGAGGACCCAACCGCCCAGGAAGCCACCGATAATACCGACGATGATGTTGAGGAAGAAGCCCATCTGCTCGTCGGTACCCATGATCTTGGAACCGATCCAGCCAGCCAGGCCACCGATAACGACCCACCCGACCATGCCCAGCGGCGGGACAGCAGAGCCTTCTGCAAGCAGGAAAGAATTTGTGGCGAGGATTTCAGTAGTCATGCACCCGACAGTACCGACTTTCCCAGCATTCCTCCATGGCTAATCGATAAGTTGCGAAGACAACCCACAGGGCTCCCTAACGCAGCTACCGCCACAACGGTGCCCACTACATGGCTGTCCGCGACCTGGTCAATAGCTACGCACGACGTAACGCTTGTGGCTTCCCGCCAGCGCCTCTAGCGCGACCGGCTAGTTAGCCGGCGCCTTAGCTTTCCAGCTGGGGCGCCAGCCAATCTCGGAGCACAACCGCATGGTTGTGCTCTTTTTCTTTCGCGGCATACAGCAGCAGGAGCTCCGGAGCGCCTTCATCGGTCGCCCGCTTCTGGTAGTCGCGCACTTCGGCCAGGGCATCGTCCAGCTCCCCTGCGACTTTCCGTTCCTCCAGCTCCGCCACGTACTTCTCACGGAACTCGGCAAAGCTCAAGCCATTGTGGAACTCTCGGCGCAGGTCGCTGCTGGGCGTTAGTTCTTTCGGCCAGCTGGCCAAATCTAGGCTTTCTTTCTTGACGCCCCTAGGCCACAACCGGTCCACTAAATACAGACCTTGGCGCTGTCGGTCGCGCCAGTTGTATACGCGGTCGATGTCCATGCGGTTTCCTCCTTAGACTTTGAAGCTTTTGAGACTTTTGAAGTTTCGAGAGCTCTCCAGCTCGAGCACCAAGATTTTTTCTGGGGCTCCCCGAGGTTTAGCTTCGGGGCTTACGTTTTAGGAGAAACGTCCGAGGCAGTGCAGCGCTTCGTCGTACATACCCTGCACGACCTCACCGGCAGGCACCTCTGCCCGCAGTAGTTCCACACCTTGCCCCGCGTGCAGCTTCAACTCGCCTGCAAAGTCTCCGCCCTCGGCGCGGGCCGCGACCAGTTCCTCGTCGGTAACCTCCCCTGCTTCGGACAGCGGGCGATACACGTCGACGAATGCATTGCGCACGGTGCGGGTGGGCCACTGCTCCGTATCCCACTTTTGCTTTTCGGCGCGGTCGTAGATGTCGGTCAGCACGGTCCGGCTGGCCGTGGCCTTAATCGCAGCCTGCCGCAGTTCCGGCGCACCGGCAGCCTCTGGGGAAGCCAACAGTGCCGTACCGACCCACGCCGCATCCGCTCCCGCGACCAGCATGGATGCCACGCCTCGGCCCGTAGCAATGCCACCTGCAACCGCGATCGGCACACCCGGAGCGTTGACCTGCATGTACTCCAACACAATCTGGATCAGTGGCAGGGTGCCGATACGCCCGGTGTGACCGCCAGCATCCGTACCCTGCACACAAATAGCGTCGACTCCCGCCGCCAGTGCTTGGCGGAGCTGCGCCATAGTGTTGATCGGCGCGACGACGGAGATCCCGGCCTCGTGGGCCCGATCCACATAGGGCTTCGGATCGCCGAAGCCGAGGCTCACTACTGTCGGCTTGGCCTCCAGCACTGCGTCGAACTGCGCGGGGTTATCTTCCAGCGCCCAGACCATCAGGCCAATTCCATAAGGCCCGGCTTCTGCGGCGATGCGTGCATTTTCCAGAATCCACTCGGGTTTAGTGCCCGCGCCTACGCCAAACATTCCCAGGCCACCAGCTCGGCTCACGGCCGCAGCCAGATTGCCGTCTGAGCGCCCCGCCATTGGAGCACCGATGATTGGCTTGTCGATTCCCCAGAGCTTGGTCAGTCGGGTATCGAGGCGTTCAATCATGAAATCTTCCTCCTCATGACGTTGGACTCATGGCGTTGGACTCATGGCATGGATAATCTGTCCGCCACCACCCTAGTCGTCCTTCTGTGTTATTGCCGAAAACTTCACAGAGTCTCGCGCGTAAGGTGGAAAGCATGGCACAGAAGAACACGCTGAATAAACTTAAGCCCACTTCCACCCTGAAGCCCGCCAAGGAAGTCAACACCGCATCCGTCGTCATTACTGGCCTTATCGGTGGCTGGCTGACAGCCCGCGAGACCGGCATCCGCCCCCTCGGTGGTGTAATTCTGGCCGCCGCCGGCGGTTACGCTGCCCGTTCGTGGAACGCGAAGGCAGGCGCGGGCGTAGCTGCAGGGCTGACTGCCGGATACATCGCCGCGTTTGGCCTCTCCCACCCACTCGCCAAGAAGATCGGTCCCTGGCCTGCGGTTCTCTCCGTCACCACCGCGGTTGCCGGTGCCGCTTGTGTTCTATCCGACCTGCGTTAAAGGCGCCTACATTTGTGACGCCACCGCCTGGCCCACCACAGCTTGAGCCATCGCCTCCAGCTCCGCCAGATGGGGCTCAATTTCTCCAGTGAACTCGACGGGTTCGGCGACTGTGTCCCATTCCAATCCTGTGAGGATGGAGCGCATCGCCTTCTCCGCGCCTGTCGTGTCGTAGCCTCCGCGGATCCACCAGCTAGTCGGAGTGGCTTTCTTCTCTTCGAGCACGGGCACATACACCGTATCGAAATAGTGTTTGAGTGCACCGGAGATATAGCCGAAGTTGGCGGTGGTTCCCAAGATGACAGCATCCGCCCCGCGCAGCTCCTCCACGTCCGGTTCTAGAGCTTGCCGTTCCACGATTTCCACGGCAGCACCGTCGAGCTCTGTATTCACCTCGTCGGCGGCGGCGCGCGCCGCCGAAAGTACTGTGTCTGCCAACTTCTGAGCTTTTTCAGTCGGGCTGTGGTGGACGACGAGGATTGTTACTGACTTAGCGGTCACAGGGTTTTCGCTCATGACGCCAACGCTACAGATCCTGTGATTCCGCGTGGACTATTCAGGGAAAGGGGGCGTGGGGGCGTCAATAAATAGTTAGGATGAGAAACATGAATGCAGCACCGCTTATCCTTCCGTTTCAGGGCAGGGCGCCAAGGATCCACCGCAGCGCAATGATCTCCCCTGGCGTGACCATCATTGGAGATGTGGAAATCGGGGCGGATTCCTCGGTGTTCTATGGCTGCGTTCTGCGCGGTGATGTCGGAGCGATCCGCATTGGCGAGCGCACAAACGTTCAAGACAACTCGGTGATGCATGTGGAACGCGGGCGCAGTGGTGCTGGAAGGGCAAGAAATTCCCGCCGGATCCCTGGCAGCTGGCCTGCCTGCGAAAGTACGGCGCGAACTCTCCGAGCAAGAGCGAGAAGGGTTCATTGCCCACGCGGCACGCTACGTAGAAACGGCGCGCAACCAGGCAAATCCGGCTGAAGCGCTATCTCTGGAAGACGTGTACTTCGACTAACACGCCACGCACCTATAACAAACTGTGAGGCTCTTAACGCCTTCCCTTTAGGCTCGCCGGGTGAGTCGTTTCGAATTTTATCCCGCTGGTCAATAGACTTATCCAAGTTATGGAACAGGGAAAATCTTCGACGGACGATTCGACCGAACAGTCGAACTCCACAAAAATCAAGAAACCGACGGAGCCCCGCGGCTCGGAGAAAGCTGCTAAAGCGGGCACTTCCGGTAAATCCGGCGCACGTCTTTCCACGATGCGCTACGACATCGAGGGACTGCGTGGCCTAGCCATCGGCCTGGTCGTGATCTTCCACGTTTTTGTTGGCAAGGTCAGCTCTGGTGTGGACGTGTTCCTGTTGCTCGGCGGCATCTTCTTCTTCGGCAGCCAGCTGCGCAATGCACAGAACCCGAAGGGACTCACGTTCCTGCAGTCCCTGATTCGTATTATTCGACGCCTCTTCCCGCTGCTTGCGGTGGTTGTCGCCAGCGTGCTGGCGGCATCGCTGCTGCTGATGAACCGGCTTGTGCATGTGCAGATGGCAAAGGATGCAGTGGCTTCCCTGGGCTACTACATCAACTGGCAGCTTGCATATTCCGGCCGTGAGTACACCTCCGTTCGCACCACAGTCAGCCCGTTCCAACACCTGTGGTCCATGTCCGCACAGCTGCAGATCTACGTCGGATCTCTCCTGGTAGTGACTCTACTTGCCCTGATTTTCAGGAAGTACGCCCGCCAGGCACTGTTGGTTGTCTTAACTGCTGCCACTGTGCTTTCGTTCGCTTACGCGACGTACTTCCACATGGAAGACCAGACCATCAACTACTACTCCACGCTGAGCCGTTTCTGGGAGATCGGTCTGGGTGGTCTGCTCGGCATGCTGTTGCTGCGCCGCGACGAGAACGGCAATCCTGTCCTGCGCCCCATGGGTCGCTGGACGCGCACCATCATGGGCATTGTGGGTCTGGCCATGATCATCAGCACCGGCCTGTTCCTGGACGGTGCTGACCAGTTCCCCGGCCCGTGGACACTCGTTCCGCTCATCGGCGCACTGCTGGTTGTACTGGCCGGCCACTCCGGCGAGCCGGTAGGTGTTACTCGACTGCTGCTGACTCGCCCATTCCAATTCTTGGGACGTATCAGCTATGCGCTGTATGTCTGGCACTGGCCGATCTTGGTGCTGTGCGTCTACTACTTCAACGTTCCCAAGGTCACGCCTGCCCTCGGCGCAGCGGTGATCGCCGGCAGCGTTGTTTTGGCCTGGATCTCCAACAAGCTGGTGGAGCGTCCGCTACGTCAGGGTAAGAAGCCCGAGCGCAGCTGGATTCTGTTTAGTCCCCGATACTGGGCTAAGTCCCTGTCCGCTTGGCCGAAGGCTGTTTACGCCGTTCTGATTCTGGTTATCGCTGGCGCTGTGGTGGCGTCGCCCCAGTATCTACAACACCGCGAAGATGTAAACAGCGAACAGCTGTGGGATCTAGCCAAGGACAAGGCCATCTACCCAGGCGCGGCAAGCTTCCTGGTGAACGCCCCCGTACCGGAGAACATGCCGCTGGTTCCGCCGCTAGAGGACTTCCACTCCCTCCTGCCGCAGACTCAACCGGATGGGTGCCAGATCGGCTTCGATAGCGATGCGCTGATTCTGAAGAAGAACTACAACCGCTCCGATGAAGAGTGCGCCTATGGCGATATTCACTCCGATAAGACGATCTACGTCATCGGTGGTTCGCACTCCGAGCACTACATTCCGGCGCTGGACATCGTGGGCCGCAACCGGCACGTGAAGATGATCCCGCTGCTGAAGATGGGCTGCCCGGTAAACGCCAAGATCACGCGCGTCAATGGCGAAGAGTACCCCTCCTGTATCAGTTGGTCGGAGAAGGTCGTGGACTACATCAAGGAGAATCCGCCGACAGAGGGCATCTTCATGACCGGTACGCGCCCAACTTCGATCGGCGGCGCTGGCCCGGAGCAGGTGCCACAGGAGTACAAGGACCTAGTGCAGAGCTTCACGGACCAGGGCATCCACAGCTGGCTGATGCGCGATAACCCGTGGCAGACCACTGACAAGGGTGCACCTCGCGACATGCGCGCCTGCGTTGCCGAGATGATGGAAGGCAAGCAAGGCGAGGTTGCGGAGAATGAGGACTTCCCCGGCCTGGCCAACCCCGGCCGCCCGAACTTCGACGAGGTGCTGGCCATCAACGCCGAGTGCGGCCAGAGCGTCTGGGATTCCCTGCTGCCTGTGGATCCCTCCATCGAGGCGTACAAGGGTATGGACGTGACCCTCATGGATCTGACGGCCGCGATCTGCCGCGAGGATTGGTGCCCGTCCATCATCGGCAACATGGCGGTCTACCGCGATGCGCACCACTTCAACAACATCTTCGCCGAGACCCTCGCCCCGGAGATGGAAGCGCAGATGTTCGACCCGAACCACAAGATCCCCCCAATGAATGTTGGGCTCAAGCCCAAGCAGCCCCAGCCGCCGAACCCGCAGAACCAGCAGAACTAGCTGAGGATTAGCGGGGCTAGTCGCCGGATCCTCTAGCTTCTTCGGCTGCCTGCGCCAGCAATGGTGCCCCATTCGCCGCGGTAGTGCGCAGCGACCACGTACACATATCCGTCAGGTCGGTGCGCGCAGGAGAGATCTCCACTATTGGGGTGCCACGCTGAGCTGCGATACTGGGGAGCCCCGCAGCCGGCCAGACCACTCCGGACGTTCCGATAATCACCACCAAATCCGCCATCCGCATGGCCTCTTCCGCGGCTTCCCATTCCCGGTGCGGTAGTGGCTCGCCGAACCACACCACGCCTGGGCGCACCGGATTTCCGCACAGCGTGCACGTCGGGGGTGTTGCGCGCTCAATCTGTTCTGTGGGCAGCTCCGGCATCCGCGCGGGCTTGCTACAAATGCTGCAGCGATAGCGAAACAGGCTCCCATGTAAGTGCGCCACATTCTTACTGCCGCCACGCTCGTGCAGGTCATCGATGTTCTGGGTGGTTACGTGTACGGTGACGCCCCCTCGTTCCGCCCACTGACCTATCGCTCGGTGCCCCGCATTTGCGTCGGCGCGGCGGCAAAGCACCGCCCGCCAGAGGTACCAGGCAAGCATGGGCTCGGGATCTTTTGCCCAGGCATCCAAACTGGCCATTGCCTGTGGGTCAACATGTGACCAAATGCCGGTCTGCGCATCGCGGAAGGTATCCAGCCCAGAGTCGGCGGACATGCCCGCACCGGTGAATACTTCTACATATTTCGCTGCGCGGACTACCGCAACGAGGTCTTCCGGGAGATCCTCTTTTTGCAATGGATGGACCCTCCCGGCGGTGGATTCTGGGCTGGTAATCACTGTGACCATGCCCCCAGGCTAGCGGGATAATGGGCTCTCATGATCAAACTAGAACGACTAAACTAAGAGAGAGGATCGGAGGTAGTTGTGACAGATTCCGCTAGCTGGACTATTGATTGGATTTCAGAAGAGCAGGTAGAAACCATTGCCCGTAAGAGTTTCGCGGGCATAATTAAGCGTGTGAAGGCAAAACAAAAGAAAAACCTTCAGACAGACCCTACCCTCGTTATCGCGCTGAGCTCCTTCCTAGATCTACCTTACAAAGACGTCATTCGCATTGCCGACGATGTCTCCGTTGTGAAAACTCTGCAGAACGCGATTGGTAATTTCCATCAAGCCATTCTTGGTGAAGTCGCTGGATGGACAGATTCCGGCGCCAATGGCGGAGTTTTTGACATTTACTCAAATGACAAGGTCACTCTTGCCGGCGACCGCAATGTTGTAGCGGAAGTGAAAATGCGTTACAACACCATCAAAGCATCTGATGAGGCAAAAACATGGGACAAACTAAAAGACGCGGTTAACTCGCGTGGCGGCAGTTCTCAGTGCGTTGCCTACCTAATCCAAATCGTTCCAAAGACCCAAGAAGCATACGATCGTCCATGGAAGGTGTCCGGACGAAGTCCCCTTCCCTATGTCCGATGCATGGATGGCACTACCGCTTACCATCTTGTTACCGGTGAACCAGATGCTCTCAATCAGCTACTTCATGCGTTACCAAAAGTATTTGGAAAAATTATGGATGAATCCAAGGAAAGCGGTATCGATAAAACGAACCTCATTACGAATGTTTATATCGACCAGTCTATTAAGCAGAGCCTTCCAGCTCGTTCCGCTCTAATTGGTGACGGTCGTTAAAACTTTTCCTACAGGCTGCACTTCTTCATACCCTTCGGGAATTCGGCCATCGAGCATTGCTTGAATTCCTACGCCAACATGATAAGCCAAATTTACCGGTACAGCGTTCCCGATTTGCTTATACTGTTGCGAAACGCTTCCTTGGAAATCCCACTCGTCAGGAAATGACTGGATGCGGGCATACTCACGGACATTCAGAGGTCGAGTTTCTGTCGGGTGGCACCGCTCTGTCTGCTTTTGAGCTGGATTACAGGTCAGTGTCAGAGAAGGCTCATCCCAGGAAAGTCTGCGCGCCATCCCGGTCTTACCGCCTCCCAAAAAGTAACTAGCCTTCATATAAGACCGCTGGACAGCATCAGGAAGATCACGCCAGTTCCCGCCTTCCGGAACTCGTGCCATGACCTCATATTTCCAGTCGTTGTATTCCATCCCAGGCCCTGCTGGCACATCAAAGATTACTTCCCGAAGGGAAAGCGTGTAGTTCTTTTCTTTCGGAAAAAGTATCGGCATATCGAGATCGCCACGTACCGCAAGCAAAATGAGCCGTTCGCGCTTTTGCGCAACATCTAGGTACTGGGCACGCAACAATTTGTATGCCACCTTGTAGCCCAAGTTTTGCAGGATCCCGATCATTGTTTCCAAGGTTCGCCCATTGTCGTGTCGGAGAAGTCCTCGAACATTCTCACCCATAGCTACCTTAGGTCGTGTTTCATCCACAACCCGCGCAAACTCATGGAAAAGCGTGCCGCGTGTGTCAGCAAACCCTTTCTTGTTTCCTGCATAACTGAATGCCTGGCAAGGGAAACCTCCCTCTACGAGGTCGAGATCGGGAAACTCATCTGCAAAAGTGAGCTCGTGAACATCCCCCTCGACGACATTCCAATTCGGTCGATTAACCCGCAAGGTGCTCGCCGCCCACTTATCAATTTCGTTTACCAGGACGTGCTCAAAACCGGCGTTCTCTAGCCCTAACGCCGTACCGCCAGCACCAGCGAAAAGGTCAATCGCAGTTCGACCAGTAGGGCTATTCCTAAAGACCTGAAAACCCCGACCAGTAGATTCCCCACTTAGTTTCTTAGCCAGTAGCTCGATCTCATCGAAGTCGAACTCTCGTTGTCCGCGGGCATTCCGATAAGCCTTCACTAGGCCTTTTTTCTCCCAGCGTCGAATGGTGTCCACCGACACATCCAACTTGGCTGCAGCTTCCGAAATCTGGATCAAGCTCATTCTCTGTCTGCCCATCCTCACCTATGCAATGGTTACCATAACCCTAGTCAAACAACATTCCTTCGAGCAAATGTCGACGTCAGAAAATTCCCTATCACCTATCGACCAATCGCGCCCTGAGTCGCTACTTCACAAAACACCCCACCACCAAGTGACGTTTTTGAGAGCGTAACGCCACCACAGTCCTCTATAGTCGGTGGCATAGGCGCGCCCGCGGAAATGTGGGCGTCACGAGGACAGAGCCACTAAGAGAGAATCGCAGAAAGGTCAACACACCATGATCGTCACCACCACTAACTCCGTCGAGGGGCACCGCATCGCCCAGTACCTGCGCATCGTTTCGGGCGAGACCGTTGCCGGCATCAACATGTTCAAGGACATCGGCGCGGGCTTCCGCAACCTCACCGGTGGCCGTTCCTCCAGCTACGAGGGCGAGATCCTGCAGGCTCGCGAGACCGCGTTGAAGGAAATGGTGGATCGCGCCCTGGAGATGGGCGCGCACGGCATCGTCGGTGTGGATGTGGACTACGAAACCCTGGGGCAGGGTGGCATGGTGATGGTCAGCGCAACCGGCACTGCCGTCACTTTTCAGTAAGGACGTTTAACCCGGTGCGAGCCGGGCTTACACCTGGTCGAGCGGGCGGATCATAATCGATTCGACGTCCATGTGGCGGGGACGATCCGCAATCCAACGAATAGCCTCGCCGATGTCTTCGGCCTGCAAGTTTATTTTGTCGGCGTATACCTCTGCGGCTCGCTCGGCGTCTCCCTTAAAGCGATTCAGACTGAAGTCCGTGGCAACCCGCCCCGGATCGACTTGGCACACACGCACACCCGTTTCGGCGAACTCCATGCGCATTACGTCGGTCAGCGCAGTTTGTCCGAACTTGGCGGCATTGTAGCCCGCACCACCGCGATATGCGCCGCGACCTGCAACGGAAACAACATTGACCACCTGCGGCGCCTCTGCGACTTTCAACTGATCGAAAAGCGCACGGGTAACCTCCAGCGTGCCCATCACATTCGCCTCAAACATCCAGCGCCAATCCGCCAGGTCAGCTTCGAGAACCGGATCTAGTCCGCGAGCGCCACCCGCGTTGTTGACCAGCAGATCCAGCTTGGAGCCCGTCAGCTCAGCCAGGGCGGCGGTGAAATTATCTATTGACGCCTTATCCGTCACATCGAGCGCAAGAGGCGTTGCCTTGCCGCCCTCCTGAGCGATGCCTTGCGCAACTTCCTCGAGCTTTTCTAGGCGACGAGCCGCCAGAATGACGTACCAACCATCTGCAGCTAAAAGCTTCGCAGTAGCTTCGCCAATTCCTGCGCTGGCTCCGGTCACGACAGCGATGCGAGTGTGAGACGGTGGGGTGATCGTGGATGCTGCATTGTTAGTGGTCATAGGCTCCAATGTAGCTGCTAGAAAAGTCCGGGAAAGCGTTATTCCATAACGGGTGTTAGGGATTCATTCAACGCAATGCGGGTTTCTAACCTATGCATTAACCTCTTGGGTAATAAGTAGCGTTTAATTAACCCTAAGGATCTGCCATGTCTAACAATTACAATGGCGGGGGCTTCCCGGATCCCGGCAACAACCCCCAGAACAACCCTGGCCAAAACTCGAACCAGAACCCATTTGGTCAGCAGCCTCAGGGTGGACAGCAGTACCCGGGAGCACAGAACCAAGGCCAACAGCCGTATGGTCAGCAAGGCTACGGCCAGCAGGGTTATGGGCAACAGGGTCAGCCGGGCCAACAGTCATATGGTCAGCCAAACTATGGCCAACAGGGTCAGCCAGGTCAGCAGGCTCAGAATCCTTTCAACTCTCAGCCCTATGGCGCTTATGGCCAGCCAAATAACTCCGGTGGAAACGGCGGCAATGGGAACAGCGGCAAGATCATCGGCATCATCGTCGCCGCACTTCTCGTCATCGGTCTCGTCATCGGTGGCTACTTCTTCCTGAATAAGGACGATGGTGGCGACGACTCAAACACCGCGAAGTCTGAAACCTCCAGTTCGTCAGAAGACACCGGCGAGGAGACGTCCTCCAGCTCTTCCGAGTCCAGCAGTGAGTCGTCTTCCTCTGAGTCTTCTGAGTCCTCGACGTCTTCCACAAAAGAACCGGCAAAGCGTGGCGATATCGGCGGGCCGGATGATTCGATGCTGAAGAAGTACGCCGATGCGATGCCCGCGAAGATGAAGGACATGGTTCAAGACTGCAAATCCGGAAGCTTTGAGCTTGCACGAGAGAACAACCGCAAGGTCGACGGAATGCGGTGCAACGGCGTTTGGTACACCGCTTGGGAATTCAAGCTCGTCGACTTCGTCAACGATCCCAAGTTCGCAAAGAATGAGATCGACTACCTGAAGAACCACGATGCGCAAATCTGGTCCGATGACCCGAATAACTTCGCGGGATACTTGGAAAGCGATATCTCGCCGATTGTCTTCGTCATCAACAAGGACAAGGGAATCGTCATGGAGACCAAGATGCCCCTGAAGAAGAAGGACGATTTGGAAAAGGTCCTGACGGAACTGGGCTACAAGAAGAACTAACGCTTCCGCGTACCCCCGTTGTTTACCCCTATCTCTCTGATGTTCGCCAGCGCGGAACATCGCACGCAGCCAAACGCATTCGACTACTGAACGCGCTGAAAAAGGCGCGACCACAAGGTTGATACGTTTCTATGAGGTCTAAAGGATTTAACCCACATGACGAACAATAACCCTTTCGGTAACACCCCCAATCCGGGTGAGAACAATGGCGACTTTAACCCCTTCGGCAACGGTTCCAACGCGTCGAATGAGACGACCCAGTGGAACCAAAACCAAGCACAGCCACAGAGCCAACAGCCAGGCCAACCCGGTAGCTATGGCCAGCCCGTTTCTCAGAACGGTTACGGCTCACAAGGCACCCCGGGTAACCAAGGCAACCAAGCTGCGCCCGGCTTTTCCGGCCAGCCGGGGCAGAATCCTTTTGCCGGTAGTCAGCCCACCGCCTATGGCCAGACCCCGAGTGGCGGCGGAGGCGGCGGAAAGGTCGTTGGCATCATCGCTGCGCTCGTCCTTGTCATCGGCCTAGCAGTAGGTGGCTACTTCTTCGTGACCAAGGATGACGGTTCTAGCGATGAAAACACCAGCGCACAGGAATCCGAGACCACAACCGCTGAGGAAGATCCGGGTTCGGAGACAAGTTCTGAGGAAAACGGCGCCGAGGAGACCAGCAGTTCTTCCAGTAGCTCGTCAAGCAGCTCCAGTGCCGCTACGTCGACTGTGGCACAACGCGGCGACATTGGTGGCCCGGACGATTCTCTCACCGAGCCGTACAAGGGCGCAATGCCTACAAAGATCAACGACCTGATCAACAAGTGCGAGACTGGCACTTTCAACCTGCGCTACGACTACAGCTCCAAGTCCAACCGCGAGGTTAAGGGCTCGAAGTGTAAGGGCGTAAAGGACAGCCCTTGGGCTTATTGGTCGGTGGACTTCGTTGATGACACGGAGTACGCCAATCAGCAGGCAAAGGATCTCAAAGACCACAATGCGACAATTATCAACGATGACCCGAACGCATTCGCGGGTTACATCGAAGAAACCGCCAAGATTTATGTCTTTGTCATCAATAAGGACAAGCACATCACCATGGAGTCTGAACTCTTCGGTGGCGACACCGAAGAAGCCGAGCAGCTGATGGAGCAGCTGGGGTACAAGAAGTGATAAGACTTCTTAGAGTGGCTTGATCCAGCCCTGCTGCACGGCGTACTGGTAGCCGCCAACCGCTGCAGCACCCAGCGCAGCTGCGCCAACGATGCCGCCGACCCAGGCTAGGATGCCTGCGATCGGCGGCGCTTCTTTGCCCAAAGAACCTGCCGGGTCAGTGCTACCCAGGGGGAAGGTCTTCAGCAGCCATTCTGCGCCCGGGTTCGCCGACTCCACACTGCTGGCCAACGAACCTTCGTTGGTTGCCTGCGGATTTGTGGGGTTGTGATCCGGGTCGACCGGCTGAGTAATCGGGGCGGTGCTGGAACCCCTGCCCTCCGACGGTGCGATCGCTTGCGCCGGGGCAGCGCCGGCGACGCTGACCGCGCCGAGGGTGATGGTGCTTGCGGTGACTAGTGCGGTTAGGGACTTGGAAGAAGAAAGGATCCTCATAAGTCCAATAGTTTAGAGCTGCTCCAGAGCCTGTGCGATATCTGCGAGCAGATCCTCCAGATCTTCAATACCGATGGAGATGCGAACCAGGTCGCGGGGAACCTCCAGCTGCGACCCTGCCACCGATTGGTGAGTCATAGTCGCCGGGTGTTCCAACAGAGATTCCACTCCGCCCAGCGACTCAGCCAGGCAGATCAACTTGGTGGACTGGCAGAACTTCAACGCTGCCTCCTCCGAGTGGAAACGAACGGAGATCATTCCGCCGAATCCCTTACCCGTGGACTGGCGCTTGGCCACCTCATGACCCGGATGCTGTGGCAGGCCAGGGTACAAAACGGTCGCTATCTCCGCGCGTTCGTCGAGGTACTCCGCAATGGACTGTGCATTCGAACAGTGACGATCCATGCGAACACCCAAGGTTTTCAAACCACGGGCATTGAGATAGGCATCGAAAGGCGAGGCGATGGGGCCGGCTCCACCGAGCAGGAACTCCAGATCTTCATCCAGTTTCGCGTCATTGCTTACAATCGCGCCACCCACCACATCGGAGTGTCCGCCAATGTACTTTGTGGTCGAGTGCAGCACCACGTCCGCCCCCAGGTCTAGAGGTCGCTGCAGGTAGGGGCTAAAGAAGGTATTATCCACGATCAGCTTCGGGCGTGTGGGGGCGTCGCCGCCATATTCATCGGCGAGAACATCGGCGATGGCGGTGATGTCGGACACAGCGAGCAGCGGGTTCGTCGGAGTCTCCAACCACACCAGCTTCGTCTGCGGGGTCAGCGCGGTGCGCACTGCCTCTGCGTCGGTGGTGTCCACTACGGTGAAGTCCACGTTCCAGTCCTTGAAAGCGGTCGCAATCAGGCGGTATGTGCCACCGTAGGCGTCGTGTCCCATAATCAAGTGATCGCCGGGGCGTAGCAAAACCCGCAAAAGGTGATCAGTTGCGGCCATGCCAGAGGCATACACCCGGCCGAACTCCCCGCCCTCAAGGGCTGCGATGGTACGGGCAAGCGAGTCCACGGTTGGATTAGCTACTCGTCCGTACTCGTATCCGCCGCGCAGGTTATTCGGCGCGTTCTGGGCGAAGGTGGTGGATGCGTAGATCGGGATATTGATGGAGCCCATGAACTCGTCGGGCTCGTACCCTGCATGGATGGCATCTGTGTTGTGGGCCATGGAAACTCCTCTTCGAACTATCGCTTGTCAGTGCTTAGGTGGCGCTGCGTCTGACGATTCAGCGCGCAATGTTTCAACAAGTATAGACCAAGCAGTCTAGTTAGCGGCAATAATGGATAGATCGAAACTCACAGTCGCGATGCCCGCGCTCTATTAGCAACGCCCCAGTTCGCGCTGAATAGCCTCCTTTTCCGCCGGGGTGACCCACAGCTGATACTCCGCTTTTACCCGCACCTGGGTAGAGACATAAGTGCAGCGGAATCCCTTGTTTTTCGGCAGCCACGTGGCGGCATCACCAGCGCCTTTTTGCATATTGGACGGCCCGTCCACGGCCAGCAGGTTCAACGGATCATTGGCGAATTCCTCGCGCCGTTCCGGCGTGAGCTGCTGCGCTCCTTTCTGCCACGCATCGGCAAGCGCCACCACATGGTCGATCTGCACCGCCTGGCTGGTGTTCTGCCCACGGACAAAATGAATCAGCTGGCCGGTGTAGGGATCCTGCAAGTCCCCACTTTGCACCCGGCAACCCTTCGGAGCTTCCACATTGGTGAGGTCGCGGGCAAGAATATCGTTGCGCTGATCACAACCATTACGGTCGATATCCTTCCAGCGCTGGCCAAATTGGTCGCGACTATAACCCGTCTTCGGCGCACGTCCCTTCACCGCCAACGTCTCCAGAAGGTCGAGCATGTTCTGCTGGTGAAGCGACCGTTCGGGCGTGACCGGTTGCTCTGATTGTGTCGGCTCTTGCGGTTGTTGCGGCTGCTCCGGCTCGGCTGTCACCGTTTCGGCAGGTTGTTCTATGGGAGCGTGCGAAGTTTGTGACGCCGAACTTGCGCCCTCTAGAAACTCCGCTCCCTCTGCACAACTGCCTAGCAGCAGGCTCACTCCCGCAATCAGCGCCAATCCGACGCCACTCAACCTATTGCTCATGGTTCATCACGCTAGCAATCGCTCCAGACAGACCCGTTTGGCATCCGCCTATAATTTCGAACACGCGTGCGACCCGGCGCGAACGTAGTGGCGTCACAAAAAGAGAATACTTTTATACCTGCCCACCGTGACCGGGCGCGGTAGCATAAACGCATCATGAAACCACTTAAGAAGATTTACCAAGCACAGATGAAAGCAGTTCCGGGCTTCGTCAACAAGATGACAAAGAAGCCGAACCGCATGCGGCGAATGATGAACCTCTGGCCACCACTGCTGTTTTCCGGCATTAAGATGACACGCGTCTCGGACGACTGGTCCTTCGCACGCATCGTGCTGAACCTACGCTGGTGGAACGCGAACATGCACGGAGCAGCATTCGGCGGCACGCTATTTTCCATGACCGACGTGCTGTTCGGCACCCTTATCGCCCGCCGCCTTGGCACCGAATATGAGGCGTGGACGCGCACCGGCACCTTCCAATTCCTCAAGCCAGGCCGCAGCGGGGCATACATGGACGTAGAACTCAGCCCCGAACTGATCAACTGGATTATCGCCACCGTCGAAGAAGATGGTTACTGCAATGTGCCATACACCTCGATCATCTACAACACAGATGGCTCCGTCGTTGGTATCGGCCAACAAGACCTTCACGTGCGCCCTCGCGGTGGCGGAAAGCGCGCCGAGCGCCCCAAGCAGGCTCTGCAGCCACGGGGCTTGGTGCTGGAATCGCTGGCCAACGCCGTAGTGTGGCACTGCTTCAAGGATCAGCCGGAGATCCTGACTGTCCTCATGTCCGAGCAGAGGCGCATCCCCGACCCGGAGGAGCAGATGCGCCATGTCGTTAAGGTTGCGCTAGAAAAATCCACCAAGTCCCGGGAGGACTTGGTGGCTCTGGATATTCCCGAAAAATACCTGGACGCTTAGCGCCCGCCCAGGTCAGGCATGTCGCTGGTTATCCCAGCACTTTGCCGCAGTTGGGCCATGCGCCGGCACCCTGCTTGGCCAGCACCTTCTCGGCAATCTCGATCTGCTGTGCCTTCGTGGCCTGGTTAGCCGTCGGTGCGTACTTCGTTCCGCCGAAGCCAGCCCAGGTCTGTGCGTTGAACTGCAGTCCACCGTAGTAGCCGTTGCCCGTGTTGATCTTCCAGTTGCCGCCGGACTCGCACTGCGCGACCTGATCCCAGGCGCTGACAGGAGCGGCTTCTGCAGCCGGAGCAGCGGCTGCAGCTGCGGCAGCCGGGGCGGCAATCAGGCCTGCGGCCATACCGATACGGGCAAAAGCGGTCTTCGCGGACTTCTTCATGTAGTCGAACACTCCTTTTTAGGGGATTTTCGTTTAGAGGCAATCTGCCACTGAGGTCGCTAACTTACGCACCCTCCCCGGGGGTACGTCAAACGAAAAAGCCCTAAATCAGCAAAAAATCTCGAATTGATAACGAATACTCAGGTACTCCTTATCAATCTGCACCATCATCCTGCATTTGCCCGAAACCTGGCTTTCCGCCCCTGTTCACGACGAAACCCCGGGACATCCCGGGGGTTGTAGTTCACTGCTCGAGGGCTTTTAGCGACGCGGCCCGTACACCGCTGCCGACTCGATGCGTGTCGGCACCACATAGGCAATGGCTGCGGTGCAGACAATGCCTGTCAGCGTGACCAACGTCCCCCAATCACCGCTGAGCAAGCCACCGGCCAACACCCACGCAATCGCAGCAACGGCGGCTAGCGCGATCACCGCCATGCCAAAGAGATGCTCGTTACCTGTGCCGGAAACTGGAATGTACAGCAGTCCGGCAAGTACACCGATGACGCCCGCAATCACGCCAGTCAGTACGGCGGGACCTACGCCCGAAGACGCTTCACCTGGGATAAAGCCCACCAAAAGGTCCACGATGAACACCGCAGCAAAGGTGACCGCGGCAGCCAGCACGGCAAGAACGATGAGGTTCATCGCAACCTTCTTGCCGTCGTAACGACCGGCTAGTAGCCCCTCGCGAGGATCTTGCTGTGGTTGGTTGTAGTAGTTCGGGTTGCTGTAGTTCGGGTTACTGTAGTTCTGATTGCTATAGCCCCGGTCATAGTTACCGCCATAGCCACCGTTGCCTTGCGTGTTGAACATGCGCGTCTGATCGTCGTTTCCTTGCGGGTAGGTCACCCGACACTCCTTTCACCGGCGATTTAGGTGGCCAATGTTACCCGAGTGACTATTGGGTAGTCACGTCCTTTATCACCGTGAAGGCTCAAAGGACTATGCACGGCCGGGGAGGCTGGGCGTCACAAAGAAAAAGCGACCACACAGTAGATACAGCAAGTGCCGTAGATACTTGTGCGGCCGCTATCTCACTACGCAACAACGAACATTGCTACGAGGGGTTGGTTTAGTGATCGTCCCAGTGGTCGCCGTGCTGAGCGTGGCGGTGGCCGTCGTGGATGTAGTCGACGTGGTCACCGTGCGGAACGGCAACGTGGCCACAGTTAGGGCCGTGCTGGTGGTCGTGCCCCTCGTGGACGTGGTGCTCGGAGGTCTCGCACTCGTCGTAGTGGCCATCGTGCTCGCGGTGCAGGTGACCATCGTGTACGTAATCAACGTGATCCTCGTGCGGAACGGCAACGTGGCCGCAGTTCGGTCCGTGCTTGTGATCGTGGTCGGCGTGGGTGGTGCAGCTCATTATGAACTCCTTTTATTTGAGGGCAACCATGGAGCCAATTCCCTAGGGTTAGGCGGGCCAGTAGGTTGCTTCGACGCTTTCTATACTGCACTCCACCTGCTGCGTTGTCAATACGTTTTCATTAAATATTGATTAGAAGCAGTGCGCGCTGGTCACCGGATTACTTCTTCAGGCGTTTTTCCACACTGGTGATAAGGCTACGAACGTTGGTGAGTGCGCGTTCTTCCTTTTCCTCCACCGTTAGCGTCTCCGTCATCTGCGTGGTTCCGTCCGGAGTTTTCGCCCCTCGGATATAATCCACACACGCCAAGTCACTACACATGTATGTGCCGATGCTTCCGTAGTTATCCTGTGCAGACTTCGTAGTAGTAATCGACATCAGCGAGGCGCCACTCGAGGGGTGCAGCGTGCGGCAAATCTGGCACATACGTGCGCCGCCGCTTGCCGGGGCCTTACGGATCTCCATGGTGAGGCCCTGCAAACCCTGCGCGGTCTCCGCGACGAGGTATGCCCGCTGGGGCGCCTTGGGGTCAGTCCAGCTGACAAACACCTGGCTCCCCCAGTCCGCTCCCAGAACGTGTGCCGGAATGTTGATGCGCGCAGCGGCACCCTTAGAGCAGTTGATAAAGCTCTTCCGAATCGCCTTTTCAGAGTAGGGCTGCACGATACTCCACCTTTCCGTCGCGCAAATTGCACCAAACATGCAGGTACGATGACCAGGTGTAACAATACTCGAAGGGAGCAGATCATAACACGCGATATAACTGAACCACTCGACGTACTCATCATCGGCGGAGGGTTTGCGGGCACTGCGGCGGGTGTTACCCTCGCCCGAGCTCAGCGAACCGTACGAATCATCGACAACGGAAAACCGCGTAACCGCTTCAGCGCCCACTCTCACGGCATTATGGGCCGTGACGGGGCTAACCCAATGGAGCTACTAGACCAAGGGCGCAGCGAATTCATGACTTTCGGCGGTGAAGTAACCCAAGATGAGGTCACCTCTCTCGAGCAAACAGGCAACGCATGGACGGCCACTACGGCTGAGGGACGACAGTTTTCGGCTCGACAAGTACTCATGGCGACGGGCATTACCGACGAACTGCCGGACGTCCCGGGACTCAGTGAGCTTTGGGGATCACGAGTTTTCCACTGCCCCTATTGCCACGGATACGAGGTCCGAGGGCGCAACCTTGCCGTCATCGGCGGAAGGAATCTCGGGTTCACGACGCGCATGGTGCACTTGTTGCGCAAGTGGACCGATCGCGTCACGTTTTTCACTAACGGCCTTTCCCTTAGCGAAGCTGATCGCGCACTGTTCGAAAAGCGCGGTGTTGTTCTTATGGACGCCCCCGTCTCCCGCGTGCAGCCCGACCCAGAATCGAAAACGGGAGTGCTGGTGAGCACCACCGATCCCAACGAAGCTGGCGACTCCGCCTCAGCAACCCGCGCCTTCGAGGCGTGCTTCACCGGCCCGGATTTCCATCCAAACGATCAACTGCTGCGAGCAGCTGACTGTGAATCCGAAAACGGCTGGGTAGTTAGACACCCCAATGGCAAGACCTCTAAAGCCGGACTATGGACAGCCGGCAATGTCACCAGCTCTCCCGACCAAGTTTCTCAGGCGATGGGCACAGGTGTGGCCACCGCAATTGCGATCGATCAGTCCTTATTGGACGAAGAGCTACAGCAGATTCAAGGGCAGGCTCATGGATAACGAACAACCACAACAGGTAGCGTTTATTGTTTTCGACGGATTTGAGCTGCTGGATGTCTTCGGCCCTGCCGAGATTTTCTCCAAGGTTCCTGGCCTTCAAGTGAAGTTTGTATCCGCGGATGGAGAACCTGTAGCCAGCTCCCAAGGTGTGAAGATTCTCCCCGACACAACCTTCGATTCCCTCGTGTGCGACACCGTTATGGTCCCCGGTGGTCAGGGAACGCGAGCGCTCGTCAAGAATGCGGATTTCCTGGCCCGCATCTACAAAATGGCGAGCTGCACCTCGCTTGTCTGTTCCATATGCACGGGTTCAGCTGTTTTAGCCGCAGCTGGTTTGCTGGAGGGATACGCCGCCACCAGCAATAAACTTGCGTTTGATTGGGCCACGTCTTTCGGCAAGGACATCGACTGGAAAAACTCTGCCCGGTGGGTACACGACCGAGATCGCTGGACGTCGTCCGGTGTGGCAGCGGGTATAGATATGGCCGTCGCCTTCGTCTCCCACTTCTTCGGCGCTCCACTTGCGGAGAAGATCGCCCATGACCTAGAGATTCAAGTTAACAGCGACCCCGAGCACGACCCGTTCACGGTATAACGTTCAACCCAACAAACGCCAACAAAGATCGCTTTACTCGGTACCTACTGCAATACAATTTAGAAACTAATTCCACTTGGGGCACGGCGCAGCCCAAGAATTGAGCGCGACGAGAAGTTCATCAACGGTGTCGGCAACAATAAGCGTGTCGACATCATCTTGACGAATAAATCCCTCGTCTGCCATATGCTTGAGCATCGATACCGTAGGCGCCCAGAAACTTGAACCAAAAAGGGCAATGGGCTTGCGATGAAGCCCGAGTTGCTGAGCTGTCCACGCATCAAAAAATTCGTCTAACGTTCCAGCGCCACCAGGCAAACACACATAGGCATCAACCAGGTCACTCATCCGTTGCTTACGCTGATACAGCGTGTCAACAATCTCAAAGTGCGAAAGACCCGGATGTGCAAGTTCGCCATCGACAAGATTCTGGGGCATCACACCGATTACACAGCCACCGTTAGCCAGACAAGCATCCGCCACAGCACCCATAAGGCCGACTCTGCCGCCGCCATAAATCATCCGTACGCCCTGCTCAGCTAGACCCGCCCCTAGGGCTTCAGCAAGAATTGCATTGGTATGGTTGCGACCACTGCTCGCCCCTGTAAATACGGCTACAGAACGCACAGGATTAGCAATCAACTCCGGAAACACTTCATCCTTCAGAAGCGGTGCCAGTTTAACGTTCGACACAGACGGGTTTACCCATGCACACTCAGCAATTTCTGCAGCTGCCACGGGCTCTACCGAATCTGAATAGTAAAAAAGATCGGCAACAACATCGCTACCGGCTTCGTTAGCCGCAACTGCACGGTATGTTCCCATCGGAACCAAGAGAGCAGCATCAAGCGAAATCCCCAGCTCTTCATTGACTTCCCGTATCACCGCATCAAGCGAGGACTCCGCAAACTCGAGCTTGCCACCCGGAAATTGAAATAACGCAGTGCCCTTCTTACGCACGCATAGAACTTCTCCTCGCGAATTTCTCACTACAACAGCGCTGACATGAATATCAGAAGAAGGCATGCGTGCAAGTTTAGGACAATCTGTTCGAATCAACGGGTTAAGTAAAGAAAAGTGTGTCCGCA
>NZ_JBSQBJ010000016.1:0-48825 GCF_055862885.1 Corynebacterium sp. p3-SID1761
CTCACGGTTACCGGGGCTTTTTCATTACACTCTTCATTTCTCAACGGCCTGATTGTAGATACAAAAAGTCCAGTGCACGCATCTTGTGCGTCCACTGGACTTCTTTGGCGTTATAAGGCTTTTGCCTTAGGCGCGTCAGGTCTAGGCCTCGACTGCCTCGTTCTCGACGATGTTCACCACGCGACGACGACGCTTGGTAGCGAACTGTACGGCGCCGGCCTTCAGAGCGAACAGAGTGTCGTCGCCACCGCGACCGACGTTCTCACCCGGGTGGAAAGAGGTACCACGCTGACGGATCAGGATCTCGCCGGCCTTGACCTGCTGGCCGCCGAAGCGCTTTACACCGAGACGCTTGGACTCGGAGTCACGGCCGTTGTTGGAGCTAGATGCACCCTTCTTGTGTGCCATTTGTCTCTCCCTCCTTAAGGAAGATTAGTGAAGTGTCTCGGTAGTTTACTTGATACCGGTGACCTTCAGAACCGTGAGGGTCTGACGGTGGCCGAAACGGCGCTTGTAACCGGTCTTGTTGCGGTAGTGCATACCACGGATCTTCGGTCCGCGGACGTGCTCTACGATCTCAGCGTTGACGTTGACAGATGCCAGCTTGTCACCGGTGGTGACGTTTGCGCCATCGACGACGAGAACCGGGGTGAGAGCCACGGACGAACCCGGCTCACCCTCGATCTTCTCGACCTTGACGAGGTCACCTTCGGCAACCTTGTACTGCTTTCCGCCGGTCTTGACGATCGCGTACATGTAGGGCTACCCCTTTAATTTCTCTTATCGGCTCAGGCAGCCTCCTTCTTAAGCCGAAGGCCATCGTGCACGCGATGGATCCCTTCACCCTTAAAGGAAGCATCCTGACTGTTACTTTTGCTTAGCTGCGTCCGTTCCCCCGAAAATCGGAGCACACCATGCGAACGCACCAAGCTGGATAGCGAGTACATTCGCATAGTCCCCGACGACGCGCGCGTTAAAGCTGGTCACCGGCGGAACGAACAGCGACTGGTTAAGACTACCCGGTCAGAGGGGTAAAAACCAAATCCCTTTGCTTTCGCTCGAAACTAATTCTTCTTCCGCACCACTCGACGGCGGCGCCCCCGCGAACGGGTGTTCTTCGAGGCACTTTCGGTGCTTTCTTTCTCGACGCCGAAGTCCTCCGGCCGTGGAGCAACATCAGACTTAGAGTTGCCACGTGTCCGACGCTTACGGCGTGGAGATTCGTCGAACTCGCGCTTGGCTTCCTCATAGTTGGAAGGCCGGCTAGCGGATTTGTCGGCGTCATCCACAGAAGAACGAGCAGCGCGATCAGCACGAGCTACGTGGGCGTTCTGGGCAGTTGCCTGGCGCGAGCGCACTACACGACGACGGCGGCGACGACTCGACGCAGATGCACGGTCGCTAGTCCCACTGTCCTTTGCTGAACTTTCACTGGCCGAGCTATCAGGCGCAGCATTGTGCGCAGAGTTAGGCGCGGTGTTAGGCGCAGCATTGTCGGCAGCCGAAGGCTCGTCTGGATCCGCCTGGGCAGAACGCTTCCGAGCACCAGCCACAATGCTCTCAATATCGCCGGTGCTTCCAGTACGACCAGCGCTTCGAGGCTGGCCACGGCGAACTACGCGGCGGCGTACTCGCCGGCGAGCGCTCTGCGAGACGGTCTCGCGCTGGTCCTGTGGCTCCTGCGACTCTTGAGCTTCTTGCGGAACCTGCTGCTCGTGCTGTTCCTGCTGCTGGCGCTGTTTGCGATCCTGTCGATCTTGCTTTTGCTGCTTTCTCGCGTTGTCTTGTTGCTTGCCCTGCTGCTTGTTTTGCTGCTTGTCCTGGTGTTTGTCTTGGTGCTTACCTTGGTTCTTGGCCTGTTGGCGCTCCTTGCGGTGCCCGTGATCCCGGCGCGGCTCCGGGTCCTTCTGCTCTACAGGATCCGGGTGCATGATGAACCCGCGACCGTCACAGGCCTCACAGGGGGTAGAGAACGTCTCCAGCAGGCCGGTACCGAGACGCTTACGGGTCAGCTGCACCAGCCCCAGCGACGTCACCTCCCCCAACTTGTGACGAGTACGGTCGCGTCCCAGGAACTCAGACAAGCGACGCAGCACCAGATCCTGGTTTTGCTGCAGGAGCATGTCGATGAAGTCCACCACGATCATGCCGCCGATGTCGCGCAGGCGCAGTTGGCGCACAATTTCCTCAGCCGCCTCCAAGTTGTTCTCGGTGACGGTGGCCTCCAGATTTCCGCCCGAACCGACGAACGATCCCGTGTTGACGTCAATGACCGTCATCGCCTCGGTGTGGTCGATTACCAGATAGCCGCCCGACGGCAGCCACACCTTGCGGGCCATTGCCTTTTCCAGCTGCTGATCCAGGTCCAGCGGTGCGAAGGCGTCCTGACCGTCATGCTGCCCACGGTTCCACTTGTGAACTCGCTCCATCAGCTCCGGGGAAGTTCGTCCCAGATAGTCGCGCACGGCCTTCCAAGACTTGTCGCCGTCGATGACGAGCTCGGAGAAGTCTGCATTGAAGACATCGCGTACCACTTGGATAAGCATGTTCGGCTCTTCATAGAGCGTCACAGGCTTCGCGCCCTTGGACTCGCGCTCCTTATTCTCCAGGTTGCGGATTTCCTCCCAGCGCTTCTGCAAACGCTGAACGTCCTCAGTGATCTGCTCTTCGGTCGCATTTTCCGCAGCAGTGCGGATGATCGCGCCGCCATCACCGGCGATAACCTCACCCAAAATGTCCTTGAGGCGCTTGCGCTCGCCAACAGGCAGCTTGCGCGAAATTCCCGCAGTGGTACCCGCTGGGAAGAACACCAGGTAGCGGCCCGCAAAACTAATGCGGTTGGTCAGACGTGCACCCTTATGCCCGATCGGGTCCTTCAGCACCTGGACCAGAATCTGGTCTCCCGGACGCAGAGCTTGGTCGATCTTGCGGTTCTTAGAATGCAGGTGCGGCGAGCGCCAATCCATCTCGCCCGCATACAGCACGGCATTGCGCCCTGTACCAATATCCACGAAGGCAGCTTCCATGCTGCCCAGGACGTTTTGCACACGACCGAGGTACACATTGCCGATCAGCGACTGGTGTGTAGCATCTGCCACGAAGTGTTCAACCAGCTGGCCGTCTTCTACCACGCCGACCTGCGTCATCATGCCCTTGTGGTCGGTGCGCTGCGCATCGCGGACGATCATCGTGCGCTCGACCGACTCGCGTCGTGCCAGGAATTCCGCCCGGGTGATGGCCTTGTAGTTCTTGTCACGGTTCTTCGCGCGCCAGCGTCGCTGCGACTCAAGACGCGTGGAGCCCTTGAGCTTCACCGGCTCGTCCACCATGTCTTCGGTGGAGCGCTCGGCGGGGTGCAGATCCTCAGGTGCAGTGACCTTTGCTACCTCTTCGGCCTTGTTTTGCTTCTTGCCGTCTCGCTTCGCATCGTTCTTGTTTTTCGACGCCCGCATCTCCGCTTGGCGCACGCTTCCCACGCGACGAACGACGCGCCGGACTCGACGGCGACGAGTCGGCTGCTCGGTATTCTCTGCGGACACTGGCGCTTTATTGTCTCCTTCGGACACAGGCGCCTTATTGTCTCCTGCGGACACTGGCGCCTTAGCGTCTCCTACGGACACCTCAGGCTCTACCTGCTCAGGCTCCGCAGTCTTCGCCGGCTCCTCCGCCTTTCTCTGCGTCGACTTCTTCACTACGCGCTTGGCAGTGCGCTTGGCAGTGCGCTTTGCTGTGCGCTTCGCGGGGCGCTTGGACGACTTCTTTCCTGCGTCTTCATCGCGGTTTTCCGACTTATCTTCAGCTGCTGCACTAGCCGCAACTACTGCCGCTTCTTCCGGCGCGGTATCCGCCACAGCATCCGGGCTTTCCTGCTGAACGGGGTTAGGCTTCTCAACTGCCTTTTCAGCTGGCTTATTTACAGACTTCTTCGTGGTCCTCTTAGCGGTCTTCTTCGTGCTCTTCTTTGCAGGCTTCTGCTCAGCGACCTCTTCCGCCTGCTTTTCGGTCGACTTTTTGGCGGCCTTCTTCGCAACCGACTTTTTTGCAGTCTTCTTGGCGGTTTTCTTGGCTGCGTCCTTGGTAGCTTTTTTGGCCGTGGTCTTCTTGGCAGGTTCCTTCGGCTCTTCGGAGGCTTCAGAAACCTCCGTTTCCGCAACCTTCTCATCCGGCTGAGAGGACTGTCCGCTGGAGCTAAGGGCGTCCAGAACAGAAAAGACCTGCGCCTTCGTCAACGTTGAAGCGGTCTTTTTCCCCTCAATACCGTGGTCCGCAAGTACAGCCAGGAAGTCCGTCGCCCGGATCCCCAACTGCTTAGCAACGGTGTGGACGCGAACCTTCTCCCCCACACTTTCTCGATCAATTTTCGCAGCCTGCGCTGCAATTTCCGGGCTAGTAGTCGCCACGAAATCTCCTTATAAAGTCTTCAAAGTTTGCCTGATCGTTGTGCCGCATCGTCGTTGTGGGCATTCGATCCATCCCCATTGTCTCACATCCACCCGCTCATGCAGTGAACAAGCACGAGCGAAGCAAAGCCGGACTGTTACGCTTTACGCTATGGCCACCCCCGCACAGCCTTCCGTACCTTTCGACAGCACAGTGCTCTTAGACGTTGCCAGCAGCACTCGCCCAAGCAAGGGTGCGCAATTGGCCGTGGCAGTCGCATTCGGCATCATGATGTTTATTCTGTGCTCGCCCATTTCCGGCCCGCTACCAGCGCTGGGTATCGCGGTGTCTGCTATCGTCGCCGGAATTCTTTGGTGGCGCTATCTGCGACGCAACGGCCTCCGCGGCAACGACTATTCCCCTCTGAAGACCGACGCCGAAGCCGCCCGCACCCCGTTCAGCTGGAAGGAGGAAGGCCGCCTCGTTCTACTCCTTGCCCTCTTTTTCGGTGCAGCGCAGTTCGCACCACTTTTTTCCGACCGCAGCGGGCTGGCCTATGCCGGAGTTGTCGCGCTCCTCACCGTGGGGTTGACGTACTGGATCATTACTTTTGACGCCTGGCGCCCGGCCCGCTACACCATCCCAGAGAAGCTAGACCAGGGAATTCGGATCGAAAAGCCCGCCGAATGGTTGCAGGCGTTCCTGTACTGCCGCCGCTGTGTGCCCGGTGGGCTGCAGATCCTCAGCGATACGCTGAAAGGCGAACTCGCGCACTACGGTTGGACTGCTAACGACGTAGACGCTGCACTAAACAAGCTAGTTAAGCAGGGCAACGCAGTAAAGATCCGCGAACTTCGCTCGACCGATGGGACGCAAAATTGGCTAACGCTGACCGAGGAAGGTTCGCAGAAGTTTCAAAAGCGCTACCGGGCCGGCTAAGGCAATCTCCCCTGTGGCCTCTGACCCTTATGAACAAAAGAAACCGCGGATGCGATTGCGTCCGCGGTTTCTTTGCAAGCTGCTGTTTACAGGTTCGGGAACCAGATGCCAATCTCGCGCTCTGCGGACTCCGGGGAGTCAGAGCCGTGAACAACGTTCTCCGCAACAGAGAGTGCGAAGTCGCCGCGGATGGTGCCAGGGGTGGCCTTGGATACTGGATCGGTGCCGCCAGCCAGCTGACGCCAAGCTTCGATGGCGCGCTCGCCCTCTACGATGCCTGCTACCAGCGGAGCAGAGGTGATGAAGTCCACCAGCTCGCCGAAGAAAGGCTTATCGGAGTGCTCGGCGTAGTGCTTCTCCGCAGTCTCACGATCAGCGGTACGCAGGTCCAGCTCCACAAGCTTCAGACCCTTCTTTTCGATGCGAGAGATAATTTCGCCCACGTGGCCGTTCTTAACACCATCGGGCTTGATCAGAATCAGAGTGCGTTCAGTCATGTCAGCAATTCTACACATGGCCACCCCGTGTGCAGTGCGACACCTGCAGCGTTATACGCGACTGCGCACCTGATCCATCAGCGCGTACGCACGGTCACCCGGGCACGCCGTTGCGGTAGATACGTCACCCCAGTCACGATGGCCCGTAATGGTTCGGCGTGTCAGATTCAGGCGGGCGGCATTGTTTACATAACGCACGCTGCCACGTGGATCCAGACGCAAGCCACGGCACAGGTGCCCCAGAACCCGCACGAGAGAATTGATAGCGGCGGGGGTCGGAGTTTGCGTCATAAAGTTACCGAGCAAACACACACCAATGTTTCCATCATTCGCGTTGTACACGTGACCTGCGGTGACCGACATTGGCGTACCGCCCAAGCTACCCGGTTGGAATACAGCCTGGCCATCCATACCGGTGGAACGCCCTTGGAACACGGTGCCATCGGGGGCGATCAGCAGGTGATAACCGATATCGCCCCAGCCACGACCGCCGTTAGCGCTGGAGGCGTGGAAACCATAGATACTGCGGACATTCGCAGCGTAATCACCGTTGGCCGGGGTGGCCATTGCGGTGTGGTGCACGGTAATCAACTGCGCGCGAGTGAAGCGGGGCGTCCACCCCATCAGCGCTTCATTCGCACCCCACTCGCGGCGAGAAACCACACGCAGGCCATCAATGACATTCGCTCCACCACCGGCAGGCGCACCCGGAGCGGGCAATCCCGGAACTGCCAACCCGCTGGAGGCAAGAATGCCAGCGATGGTTCCCGCAAGAGCTAGCGAACCCGCTACACCCGCAGCGCCAGTTTCCAAGCTGCTCTGCAGCTCCGCCGGATTAGAAGGCAGATTTATCGGCGCGGCATAAGGCGCAATTCCAGCGCCAAAGATCTGCTCCTCCTGCCCCTTGGGGGCTTCCACAATGTGTAGGTGCAAGCGCGTTGCGGGGTCGTTTGCTTCACCGGGCAGCCACACGGCGGTAGCACCCTCCGGCAGTTCGACGGGATCGGACTTCAGCGCAGAATCATCTTCGCGGTCGTGCGCCTCAGCATGTACAGGGCGATCCTCGGTGCGCCCGCCGGCGAACTCGAAGCGCAGGGTTGCCTGCGCCCCCTCAGGCGCAGCGGGTGGAAAGGTAATCGTGAGGTACCCGGTACCGCCGGGAAGCTGGCCTTTTTGGTTGACGCCGATTCCCGTCCCCGTGAAAGCTTCTGGCTCACTTGAGGTCGGTACTTCGGCGGGGTGGGTGTTATCGGCGGAGGAAAAGACCCCCATGTTGTTGCGGTTAGCGAAGAGGAAAGTGCCACCAACTGCGGCACCTAGGGCGGTGGAAGAGCGGAAGAATGCACGGCGCGTCAACGTCATGCCCGCATAATAAACCACATTCGGGGGTAGTGGACACCTTACCCCCTTCTAAGGGTATTCCCAGGTGAGTGTTGCGGATGTTAAAGCTGTTGCAAATGTGGCGTCATGAAGATCAGTCCGCGGGGGTAGCCGGACGCCGCACATTTCCTTCTTCGTCGAGGTGCTGCGAAGGCAGCAAACCACGCTGCATACGCCGCATCAGGTTCGAACGTAGGTGGTAGATGTACCACCAGCACAGGGCAAAGATCACGCCCATGGCGCCCATCGCCGGGTGCACGATAAAGCCCGCAACAGCTAACACCTGCAACCCAAAATTCAACCAGTCCGCCCACTTAAGCTTCTGCAGGAAAGCCGCGACGATCATGGCCACTCCCAAGCCGATCACGTAGACCATATTGAACGTCGTGGCCGAGGCACCAGCATCTACACGGGTAATTACGGTAAGCACCAGCAGGATCACGATGGCTTCCATGATGTGAGTGCCGGCCATGACTCCTCGCAGCCCCTTCAGCGGATCGTTGGCCGGCGCCTGGCCGGGACCAAGTGGGCCGTACTCACCCTGCTCATCAGCCTTATTGCGCTTGTGAGAGTTCTGTGCCACGGTTTCTGCAGCTCCTTGCTCGCTCTTCTTTTGACGCACTCATAATTGTCTTAAGCCGTCAGCCCTATTAGACCCAATTAGACCCAGCAAGACCTAATCGGAGCTAGGCCGCGCCGCGTCGAACGCCTTAGGCTGGCTCTTTGCCGAATAGCGTGCGCGCCTCGCCAGCGGTCACCACCGAGCCAGTGATCAGTACGCCTGCACCAGACAGCACGCCATCTTCGTCATCCTCGGCCAGTTGCGTAGCCAGCTCCACGGCACCCGGCAGGTTGGTAGCTACGTGCACACGCTCCTCGCCGAATGCGTCACGCGCATACTCCGCCAACACATCCACAGGCAACGCGCGCGGAGAGTTCACCTCGGTCACCACAACCTCGTCCATCACAGGTTCGAGTGCAGCGAGGATGCCCCGGGCGTCCTTGTCCCCTAGCACACCCACCACGCCGATCAGTTTGCGAAATTCAAAGTCGCGGTCGATCGCCGCCGCCAGCGCTTTCGCGCCGTGGGGGTTGTGCGAGGCGTCAATAAATACACTCGGGGTGGAACGCACCCGCTCAAGACGGCCGGGCGAGGCGACGGAAGCGAAACCTTTTCGCACCGTATCCACGTCTAGCTGACGCTTCGCACCGGCGCCGAAGAAAGCCTCCACTGCCGCCAGCGCTACGGCAGCATTGCGCGCCTGATGTTCACCAGACAGTGGCAGGAAAATGTCCTCGTACTCGCCAGCCAATCCGCGAATCGTCAGACTCTGACCGCCTACGGCAATGCGGCTGGATACCACACCGAATTCGCTGCCAGCGCGGGCTACTGCAGAATCCTTCGCTACGGCTTCTTCCAAAACCACGCGCATCGCTTCGGGCTCCTGCTCCGCAACAATGGTCACGTTATCCGGCGGGGTCAGCAGGTCATCAGCATCCCACCGGGTCTTAATGATGCCGGCCTTCTCACCTGCAATCTGCTCCAGGGTGTCACCCAGGTAATCCGTGTGATCCAGGCCGATGGGCGTAATCACTGCGACATCGGAGTTCACCACGTTGGTCGCATCCCAGCGTCCACCCATGCCGGTTTCGATAATGGCCACGTCCACCGGAGCATCGGCGAAGGCCGCATAGGCCATGGCCACGAGCACCTCGAACTTGCTCATCTGCGGACCGCCCTCGGCTTGGCTTTTCGCATCCACCATCTCCACCATCGGCTGGATGTCACGCCACGTGTCCACGTAGTCGCGCGGGTGCATCGGTCGGCCGTCAATGGCGATGCGCTCAGTCACGATCTGCAGATGCGGGCTGGTGGTGCGCCCGGTTCGGCGGTGGAACGCCCGCATCAGAGACTCGATCATCCGCACCACGGAGGTCTTGCCATTCGTCCCGGCCACATGGATCGCAGGGAACGTCCGCTCGGGGTGGCCAAGCAGATCCATCAGCAACTCCACGCGCTCCAGCGTCGGATCGATCTTCGTCTCGGGCCAACGCTGGTTCAGCTCCGCATCGACCTCTGCCAAAGCCGCAAGGTCGTCGGGGGTGATGGTCCTTTCTGGGGTTGACGCCTCCTCAGCCTCATCGGCGCCCAGATGGTCGAGGGGCAGGGCCAGGCCGGCCTCGTCGAGGGTCACCTCATCTGGGTAGTTTTCCCCAGTTGTCTCTTCGGTCATGCCTGTGGCAGGCCTTCCAGTCGGGTGGTAATGCGATCGAACTCTTCCTGCGCCACACGCTGGCGCTCGCGGATGCCTTCGACGACCTTCTCCGGCGCCTTGGAAAGGAAGTTCTCATTACCCAGCTTCTTCGCTGCGTTGTCGAGTTCCTTCTGTGCAGCCGCCAGATCCTTCTCCAGGCGCTTGCGCTCGGCAGCCACGTCGACGGTGCCGGAGGTATCCAGCTGTACCGCAATGGTCGCCTGAGACAGGCGCACCTCAATGGAGGCAGTCTCCGCGAATCCCTCAGCAGGGGTCTCCAGGCGCACCAGGGAACGCACGGCTTCTTCAAAGTCGACCAAGTCGGCAGCGGCGAAGTCCAGCGCAGCAGGTACCTTCTGGGAGGGCTTCACGCCCTGATCGCTGCGGAAACGACGCAGCTCCGTGACCAGCTTGTCGACGTCTGCCATGCGGCGTACTGCATCGGCATCCGTCTCTACGCCCCCATTCGTCAGATCAACGCCTGGCCACTCGGCGGTGACCAGGGAATCGGAGTAGCCCTCTTCCCCATCGGTCAGCGCCTTCCACAGCGTTTCGGTCACGAAAGGCATGGCGGGGTGCAGCAGACGCAGTACCGCATCCAGTACTCGTCCCAGCACGATCTGAGTATTAATGCCGCGCTGCACTTGTTCTTGCGTAGCGCTATCCCAATCGCGCGGGATCTGCACCTTTGCGATTTCTAGGTACCAGTCACAGAACTCGCCCCAAGCAAAACGGTAAAGGTTCTCGTTGGCCAGGGAGAACTCGTAGCGATCCAGTGCATCGTCGACCAGCTGGCGTACTTCCTCCAGGCGGTCCAAAATCCAGCGGTCGGCATCCGTTAGGGTCTCGCGGGCGGGCAGCTCGCCGACGTGCGCGCCGTTCATCAACGCGAACTTCGTGGCGTTGTACAACTTGGTGGCAAAGTTACGGGAAGACTGTGCCGCGTCCTCGCCTACCGGCAGATCAGAGCCCGGGTTAGCACCACGAGCCAGGGTAAAGCGCAGCGCATCCGCACCGTAATCGCGCACCCAATCCATCGGGTCAATGCCGTTACCCAAGGACTTGGACATCTTACGGCCATGCTCGTCTCGCACCAGGCCGTGCAGGAAAATATCCTTAAACGGAATCTGCGGGCGTCCCTCGTTGCCCGTGCCCAGCACCTCAGTAGTGTGCTTGGAAGCGAAGGTGGCGAACATCATCATGCGCGCAACCCAGAAGAACAGAATATCGTAGCCCGTCACCAGCACGCTGGTGGGATAGAACTTCTCCAGCTCCGGGGTCTTATCCGGCCAACCCATCGTGGAGAACGGCCACAGGGCGGAGCTGAACCACGTGTCCAGCACGTCCTCATCCTGACGCCATCCCTCGCCCGTCGGAGCTTCGTCATCCGGACCACAGCACACGATCTCGCCGTTCGGCCCGTACCAGATCGGGATGCGGTGGCCCCACCACAGCTGGCGAGAAATACACCAGTCGTGCATGTCATCCACCCAGTCGAACCAGCGTGGTTCCTGGGAGGCTGGGTGAATTACCGAATCGCCAGACCGGATTGCATCGCCGGACATCTTTGCCAGCTCGTCCACCTTGACGAACCACTGCTCGGACAGGCGCGGTTCCACAGCTTCCTTGGATCGCTCGGAGTGCCCCACACTGTGCACATAGGGGAACTTACGTGCCACGATGCGCCCCTGCTCTTCAAGTGCCAGGCGAATCTTCTCTCGCGCTTCATAGCGTTCCATGCCGTCGAACTCGGTGCCCGTGCCCGCGATGTGACCAGTTTCGTCCATAATCACCGGCATCGGCAGGTCGTGGCGCTGCCCCATCGCAAAGTCATTCGGGTCATGTGCCGGGGTGATCTTCACGGCACCGGTACCGAACTCGGGGTCCACGTAATCGTCAGCAACCACGATCATCTGGCGATCCGGCAGGAACGGGTGTGGCAGGCTCTTGCCCACCAGATCCGCATAGCGCTCATCCTCTGGGTGCACAGCTACGGCCACGTCACCCAGCATTGTTTCCACACGCGTCGTCGCAACAATCACGTGTGGTTCGGCATCGTCCAGAGAGCCATAGCGGATGCTAACCAGCTCACCCTCGTCCTCGGAGTACACGACCTCGATGTCAGAGATTGCGGTCTGCAGCACAGGAGACCAGTTCACCATGCGGTTCGCACGGTAGATCAAGCCGGCGTCAAAAAGCTCCTTAAACATGGTCTGCACGGCGCGGGAGAGGCCATCATCCAACGTGAAGCGCTCGCGGGACCAGTCCACGGAATCACCAATGGCACGCATCTGGCGCTGGATCACGCCACCGTACTGTTCCTTCCACTCCCAGACCTTGTCGATAAAGTCCTCGCGGCCGTAGTCGAAGCGATCCTTACCCTCAGATTCCTTGAGGTTAGCCTCCACCTTGGTCTGAGTAGCGATACCTGCATGGTCGGAACCCGGGAGCCAGAGAACTTCAAAGCCCTGCATGCGCTTACGGCGGGCCATCGCATCCATCAGCGTGTGGTCCAGCGCGTGGCCCATGTGCAGCTGACCAGTCACGTTTGGCGGTGGCAGCACAATGCTGAACGGGGGCTTATCGCTGGCAGGGTCAGCCTTGAAGTAGCCGGAATCCACCCACCCCTGGTACAGGTTTTCCTCTACCGCGGCGGGGTTCCATGCCGCAGGTAGCTGTGCCGAGCGGTCAGCACCAATCGTGTTAGAGCCATTTGCCTTAGAACTGGAGTCACTCACGCTAGCCAAGTCTAGTAGACGGCTCGGACACGTCGTACACCCCGCCTACATCTCGAGCGCCGCCCGCAACACTCCCGCCGCTTCATCCAGTGCTCGCCCGGCATTGCGCCATACGCCCGTAGAATTCACGAACGGGTGGATCAGGCCGGGGTGGCGTCGGAAAGAAACCAGCACACCTGCCTTCCGCAGCTTCTCCGCGTAAGCCGCACCTTCGTCACGCAGCGGGTCGAACCCAGCGACGGCAACATAGGCCGGAGCCAGACCGCTCACATCGTCAGCCAGCAGCGGAGAAACATCCGGATCCCTACGCTGTGCCTCGTCGGTCAGATATTGATCGCGATACCACTGCATATGCGCATGAGTAAGGAAGTACCCCTTGGCGAACTCGCGATGACTAGGGGTATCGAGTGTCGAAAGGTCCGTCACCGGCACAAAAAGCAGTTGCGCCCGCGGCTGCTCCGCCCCTTCCCGCTTGCGGCGCAGGCACACCACTGCGGCGAGGTTGCCTCCTGCCGAATCGCCGCCGACGGCCACCCTTTTCTTATTGACGCCCTTAACCTCCCCCACCATCGCCGCCTCAACCACGGCACAGCAGTCGTCGGGCGCGGCGGGGAAAGGATGTTCCGGAGCCAGACGATAGTCAACGGAGAGCACAGCCACGCGGGCTCGTTCACAAAGCCAGCGGCACGTGGAATCGTGGGAATCGAGGGAACCAACGACCCAGCCGCCACCGTGGAAGTACACCAGGGTGGGCAGCTCCACTTCCGGTGAGGCCGCGCCGGTGGGTCGATAGTGGCGGACTCGCACGCCGCGGATATGTTCCTCCACAACCGAGCCGACGGAGGGCACATGCCCGCCACCCAGGTAGGCGGAACTCTCCACGACCTCGCGGGTCTTGTCTACTGGTTGCTTGGAGTAGTCATCGGGGTGGATCAGGTTGAGGGTCAGGATCGACGCACGGACATCGGCATCCAGGCGATCACCCTCGGAGTTGGTGCGAGTGCCCAGCACCCGCAGAATTGGTTCCGGAATCCCCGGCAGCAGCCACCCGGCGCGGGCGGTGAGCTGGCTGAACAGAGACTGTTGGAGGAGCTGGGAGTGGACCGGCGCGGGGCGGTCGGTGTGGTCGGTGGGATCAGGGCGGTAAGTGGGGGCTGTCATGCCTAACATAAAACCACCCGACCAACAGGCCAGGTGGCGATATGCGCAAAAAAGTTTGGTTCGTGAAACTACAGCAGGCCAGCAGCCTCTACCGCAGCCTTTTCTTCCTGCAGCTCCTTCACGTTCGCGTCGATGCGCTCCTGCTGAGCCGGGCTGATCTCCAGACCCTGCACGATTTCCCACTCACCGTTAACGGAACGGCAAGGGAAGGAGAACACGAGGCCTTCTGGAATGCCGTAGGAACCGTCGGAAGGCAGTGCGACAGAAACCCAGTCGCCCTCAGGAGTGCCGTTCACCCAATCGCGCATGTGATCCAGTGCGCCGTTAGCAGCAGAGGCTGCGGAGGAGCGTCCGCGTACCTCGATGATCTCCGCACCGCGCTTGGCTACGCGCGGAATGAACTCTTCATCGACCCAGGACTCGTCCAGCTTGTCAGCAATCTTCTCGCCGTTCAGGGTCAGCTCGGCCACGTCGGGGAACTGGGTGGCGGAGTGGTTACCCCACACGATCATGTTCTTCAGGTCACGTACGGCCACATCTAGCTTCTCCGCTACCTGCGCCAGACCACGGTTGTGATCGAGGCGGGTGAGGGCAGTCACGCGGCGGGGGTCCAGCCCCTTCGCATGAGCGGCAACAATGGCGGCGTTGGTGTTCGCCGGGTTACCAACCACGATCACGCGCACATCATCGGCTGCGTGCTCGGCGATGGCTTTGCCTTGTGGGCCGAAGATCTTGCCGTTAGCAGCCAGAAGATCAGCGCGCTCCTCGCCCTTCTGGCGTGGCTTGGCGCCCACCAGGAACACCGCGTTAGCTCCCTTGAAGCCTTCGTTGATATCCGAAGTGATGGTGACCTCGCCCAATAGCGGGTAGGCGCAATCCGACAGTTCCAGGGCTACCCCACGAGCTGCCTGCACACCGCTCTCGGTCTCCAACAAACGCAGGTTAACCACGCGATCGCCGAATACTTCACCTTTGGCGATACGGAAGAGCAGGGAGTAGCCGATCTGGCCGCCGGCACCCGTAACGGTGACAGTGACAGCGTTCTGGTTATTGGTGGTCACGCGGGGCTCCTTAAGAGTGTTTTTGAAGATGTTCTCTAATCCCTTCCCACTGTAATAACCCACCCGGACAGCTGCAGGACTCGTTCTACTCGGCCCTGTAGAAGCACCGCGAACCACCCCCGCACGTGCCAGTTTTCGGTACACGTCGCTGCATTTTCACCCCCTTCACAGATAAACTATTCAGGTGCAAAACAAGCCCCACCTCCCCGCCTCTGCGGCCTGGTATGGACTCGGCGACAAGCAGTACATCCAGGCCATGAACGCCACCGTAAACATCGCTGTGCGGGTCGGTGCTGCCTTTACTCCCCAGCACTTGGCCGCCATTGCGCAGGCAGCCCGCCTGTCACCAACGTGTGAGTTGCTCAGTTCCCCCGATCGCCTTTTCGAAGAAGCGCTACGCTATGCACATTCTTCCATCTGGCCAGTGCCGCTCAATGGCTACGACAATCCAGAGATGGATCGCTCTCCCGTTCGTGAAATGCGAAACCTGGTCGGCGCGACGTACACCCGGTTTGCCACTCACCCCAATGCGGTGCGCCTCATTGTCGCGGAGAACCTGCTAGGTGATCCGCAGCTCGTACACCGCGTCGGCGTATTGGAGGATTCCCCTGTCGTGCTGCACATCGATCGTGTGCTCATGCGTGGCCACGATATCGGCGCCTTCCGCAGTGGAGTGTCCGCGGAAGATACTTATGTACTGATCACTTCGCTATGTTCTTTCGCCGTCACCCAAGGGGCGACCTTCCACGCTCTCTACGGCATGGATTCCAACACTGCCGATAATGAGGCTGGACTGCAAAGGCTTACCTGTGACGCGGTTATTGCCTTCCTCACCACCACGATGCCAACGACCCAGGGCACGTCCTACACCCACGCGTCCCATTCTTCGGTGCTCGGTTCTTCCGTTGCCGCGTCCCTGTACCGCGATTGGCGGGACGAGGATGGGGAGGGCGATGACGCCCCCTCAGCGTCATCGGACCTCTATCACGACTAGGCGCTCTTCTTATCCCGCTTCGCCACTTCTTCATGGCTCAGCCGCGTCGGCTCTGCCTCGCCTCGTGCGCAAGCGCCGGTGATGATGACCTCACCGGTTTCTTCATCCTCTGGGATGCTGAACATAGTCGGCAGCAACAGAGTCTCCATGATGGAGCGCAAGCCACGGGCTCCGGTTTCGCGGGCTAGAGCCTTCTGTGCGATCTCCTGGAGTGCGTCCTCCTCAAAAGTCAGGCGCACTCCATCCATCTCGAACAGACGCTGGTACTGGCGTACCAGGGAGTTCTTCGGCTCGGTCAGGACGCGAACCAAAGCTTCCTCGTCCAGGTGGCCGACGTGGGTCAGCACCGGCAGACGACCAATCAGTTCAGGGATCAGGCCGAACTTCACCAAGTCCTCCGGCTCCACAAATTGGAACGGATTCGGGTCTTCCTCAGACTTTGCGCTGATCTCCGCACCGAAGCCCAGTCCCTTCCTGCCGCGACGCTCGGCAATGACGTTCTCCAGCCCGGAGAATGCTCCAGCAACGATGAACAGCACGTTCTTGGTATCGAACTGGATGAACTCTTGGTTCGGGTGCTTGCGCCCACCCTGTGGTGGTACAGCGGCAACAGTGCCTTCCAAAATCTTCAGCAGCGCCTGCTGCACTCCCTCGCCCGAAACATCTCGGGTGATGGACGGGTTCTCCGACTTGCGGGAGATCTTGTCTACCTCGTCGACGTAGATGATGCCACGCTGTGCCTTTGCTACATCAAAATCAGCGGCCTGCAAAAGCTTCAGCAGAATGTTTTCTACGTCTTCACCGACATAGCCAGCTTCGGTCAAACTGGTGGCGTCGGCAATGGCGAAAGGCACATCGAGCATGCGGGCGAGCGACTGCGCCAGATAGGTCTTGCCCGAGCCAGTAGGCCCCAGCATGAGAATGTTGGACTTCGCTAGCTCCACCTCGTCGTCAGAGCGACGCGCCGCAGCGTTGGACTCTTCCACCTGGATGCGCTTGTAGTGGTTGTACACAGCCACAGCCAGGGTGCGCTTGGCTTCGTCCTGGCCGATCACATAGTTATCGAGGAACTCTGCGATGGCGGCAGGCTTCGGCAGCTTTGCCGACCCCTCAGTGGGGTCGACTGCAAGCAGTTCCTCTTCGATGATCTCGTTACAAAGCTCGATACATTCATCGCAAATGTATACACCAGGGCCGGCAATCAGCTTGCGAACCTGTTTTTGGCTCTTTCCACAAAAAGAGCACTTCAGGAGCTCTGCGCTTTCAGGCATGTGGGTTATCAGGCTTTCTTGGATAGGGGAACTTGGGGGACAGCTAGGTTAGCACCCTCATAGGCCTTCAACTCTACAGCGCCACGCCAAATTCGCTTCGAACCTTCAAGCCCCGCGAGTCTCCTGCCTCTAGTCTATCTGCGGGTTCATCCGCACTGTCTCGGCAGCCGGAGCCTGCGCAGACTGACGAGTTCCGCGGGTGGGCTCCACGGGCAAGCCGTGTAGCGTTATCGCATCAATTTGCTGCTTATAACGCGGTGGGTGAGAAGACCGGTCGTCGTGCGCCCAAGCAATCATTTGATGCCCCAGAACGTCGTTTGCACGCGGGTTGAACTTATCCTGCCACCAGTATTCGAAAATGGCGGACTCTCTCGTTAGGTGCACAATGCCGTAGCCGTGATCTGCCCACTCCATGAACTGCGCGGATGGATTTAGATTCAGCAGAGCCTGCTCCGCTGCACGAGTAGCTGTTACCACAGTTGCAGACCCAACCGGGAGGGCACCCGCGATCGCGTCATCTGCTCCACCACGCCCCATGGAGCTAGGTGCAAATTCCACACCTGCGGAGTACTTACGGGCATTCGTCCGCGCACTGTTCCCTGTCGCAATACGTACCGCGCCTGCGTTCCGATTGCCCTGCTGTGCACCGGAACGGCGATTGTTACCCGCCGGCCCCGGGTAGTACGGGTTGAATGGAGTGGAGGCCGAAAGAATGTCCGACCCGAGGTTGCCGTGTGCATCTCCGGAGACCATCACGGAGTTCGGTACATCTAGGCGCAACAGCTCCACAATCGCTTTTTTCTCCTCCGGATACTTCGACCACCGACTCAGTCCAAACTTAGCCTTGGTAGCGCCTGTGGAGCCTTCCACAATGTCGGGTGTATCCATCGGCGATAACCACGCCTGATTAGCAATGACCTTCCACAGCACACCACGATTCTCCGCACCTCGGAGAGCTTCTGATAGCCAATCGAATTGAGTCTTCCCCAGCAGCGTTGGCGCGCCAACCTTGATATGACTCAGGTGCGAGTTGTCCAACTCCCGCCCGTATCGGGGCAGTCCCAGCTGCGCATCGATTGCAGAAATAGATAGCAAGTCCCCGTAGTCCAGGCTGCGATAGCAGAGGGTAACGTCCTCTGGCTCTGGGTAGCTTCCGTCGTCCACCAGCAGAAACTCGCCGCTACCGTCGGCTTTCACCGGTCGCGAAGGAGTCCATTCCCAAAATGCCCGACAGGTGTCTTCGAGCGTGATGGTCTCTTCAATAGGGATCTCAGGGACCTCTAGTTCGTTGCCGTAGTTGGGATCTACATCGTGGTTGTCCCACACGATCATCCAGGGATGTTGCTGGTGTGCGGCTACAAACTTGGGATCTGAGCGGTAAAGGGCGTAGCGGCGTCGAACCTCATCGAGATTCTTCCAATCGCGGTTATCGGGGTGTGTGAGATGGCTAAATGGCACGCGCGAGCGCACAGCCTCATTACCATCGACGAAATCGTAGAGGTAGTCGCCAAGGTGTATAACCAAGTCCACGTCGTTGCGATCTGCAAGCAGCTGCAGCCCTGTCCAGTAGGAGGACCAATAACTGGTGCAGCTCATTACGGCCAGGCGAGCCTCAGAGGAACCAAGCTTTGTCGCAGTGCGGGTTCGCCCAATGATCGAGTTCTTACCATCGTGACTGAACTGGTAATAGTAGGTCGTTTCAGCGTCGAGCCCGGTGACGTCGACCTTAATGGTCCAGTCGTGCGCTGCGACTGCTTTTTGGGTTCCCGACGCCACCACGTCCGTCATTTCCGGATTCCTCGAAACGGTCCAGGCGACCTCCGGTTCGGCGCCTGCGGGGTTTGCACCCGGCGCACCATCCGGGTCACGTTCTTCGAGAGTAATGCGAGTCCAGATGATCACTCGATCCTGCAGTGGATCTCCGGAAGACACACCGTGGATAAACGGCCAGGGAGTGCAACCCGGGTAATCGTCGACGGGCACGGTGCCATCAGTTACCACCTGTTTAGGAAGTTTGTTCGTCCCGAGATATTGGTCGTTCCCCTGCAAAGAGCCGGTGTAGCTCAACGGCCCCAATGAACCCGTGGCCGATCCAACCTGAGCGCGAGCAATGGCGCGGGAGTTTGCGGTAATACCTGCAAACCCAGCCGCAGTACCTAGCAGGCCTCCGAGGACAGTTCGACGATTAAACTTCTTTCGATTCTCCACACAGAAAACGCTAGAGTGGCTGGCTTAATAAAGAGTGAACCCTACGTGTATGAATCCAGAACTAGTCCAGAATCCCCACGTAGGGTTGTCTTTTCGTAGCGTGCCTCTGGGCGTCACCACAAAAATTGCGGCGAGTGCTACTTCTGTGCCGAGAGCTTGCGGTAGTCGAAAACCTGATCGACGATGCCGTATTCCTTGGCCTCCTCGGCCGTCAGGATTTTGTCGCGGTCGGTATCAATGCGCACCTGCTCGGCGGACTTGCCCGTGTGACGAGCCAGCGTTTCCTCCATGAGCTTACGCATACGCTCAATTTCCTTAGCCTGGATCTCCAGGTCGGAAACCTGACCCTGTACCCCACCGGTGGCGGGCTGGTGAATCAGCACACGAGCGTTGGGCAGAGCCGCGCGCTTGCCGGGGGTACCGGCTGCCAACAGCACTGCAGCTGCACTGGCAGCCTGGCCAAGGCATACGGTCTGCACGTCCGGACGGACGTACTGCATAGTGTCGTAGATCGCCATCAGGCTGGTGAAAGAACCGCCGGGAGAATTGATGTACATCGTGATATCCCGATCGGGGTCAAGCCCCTCCAGTACCAACAGCTGCGCCATGATGTCGTTAGCGGAAGCATCGTCGACCTGAGTACCCAGGAAGATAATGCGTTCCTCGAACAGCTTGTTATAGGGGTTGGATTCCTTCGCGCCGTAGCTGGAGTGCTCCACGAACGACGGCAGGATGTATCGCATTTCTGGCATCTGCATCTCTGACATGTCTTAGCTCTCCTTCGCAGAGGTGATGACGTGGTCGACGAAACCGTATTCCTTAGCCTGCTCCGCGGTGAACCAGCGGTCACGGTCGGAATCCTTGGTGATCTGTTCCACCGTCTGGCCGGTGAACTCCGCAATCAGCTCCGCCATTTCGCGCTTGGTGTAAGCGAACTGCTCCGCCTGGATGGCGATGTCGGCTGCGGTGCCACCCACGCCTGCGGAAGGCTGGTGCATCATAATGCGAGCGTGCGGCAGAGCATAGCGCTTACCCTTCGTACCTGCGGAGAGCAGGAACTGACCCATCGACGCCGCCAGACCCATCCCGTAGGTAGCGATGTCGCACGGCGCGTACTTCATCGTGTCGTAAATTGCCATGCCCGCGGTGACGGAACCACCCGGGGAGTTGATGTACAGGCTGATGTCGCGCGTCGGATCCTCTGCGGACAGCAGCAGAATCTGGGCGCACAGCTCGTTGGCGATGTCGTCATCAACCTGGCTGCCCAGGAAGATAATGCGCTCGCGCAGCAGGCGCTCGTAAACCGAGTCTCTGTGATTGGGGTTTTCCGAACTCAACTTCGCTCCTTGCAGAAAGTATGACGAAAGTTCACTTTTGTATGCGCCCCAGCCTAGTCACACCCATGGGCAAAACGGGTGTCCTGGCGGGGTTGTTCGCTGTCAGCGCACGGCAGGCCGCGGGTCGCCAACCGCAGAATAAAGAAAACCGCCGGAACCTCAGAGAGATCCGGCGGGAAAGGAAACTATTTAGTCTTCCTTCTTCTCCGCTGCCTTCTTGGTGGTCTTCTTGGCAGTGGACTTCTTGGTGGTCGACTTCTTAGCCGTGCCCTTCTTGGCAGTGGACTTCTTGGTGGTCGACTTCTTAGCCGTGCTCTTCTTGGTGGTCGACTTCTTAGCCGTGCTCTTCTTGGCAGTGGACTTCTTGGTGGTCGACTTCTTGGCAGGAGCCTTCTTCGGCTTCTCTTCAGCCCCCTCAGCCTTCTCGGCATCAGCCTTGTCAGCCTCTACATCACCGAAGTACTCCTTCGGATCCACGTCAGCGCCGTCGGTATCCTTCACGGTGGTCTTGGCAATGTTCAGCGCCAAAGCCTTGCCACGGCGAACATCAGCAAACAAGCTGCCCAGCTGGCCTGCCTGCTGTAGCTGCATAATGAACTGGTTCGGATCCATGCCGTACTGGTTTGCAGTGAAGGCGATGTGATCCATCAGCTCTTCCTGTGAAACCTCTGGCTGCTCAACATCAGCAACGGCATCCAGGAAGAGCTGGGTACGTACGGAATCCTCGGCAGAGCTGCGAGCGTCCTCTTCGAACTTCTCGCGGGTCATATCCTGGGCGGCGAGCATGGACTCGAAGACCTTCTCATCGCCACCGAACTGCTGAATGATCTGCTGAATCTGAGCGTCGACCTGATCCTTAACAACAGCCTCAGGCAACTCGAACTCGGTCTTCTCCAGCGCTGCGGCCAGAACCTTATCGCGGATCTCGCCAGCCTGGGTGTTCTTCAGCTGTTGCTCGACCTGTCCCTTCAGGGACTCCTTGAGCTCTTCCAAAGTGTCGAACTCGCTGGCCAGCTGCGCGAAGTCATCGTCCAGCTCCGGCAGTTCGCGCTCCTTAACGGAACCGACCTTGACGGTAACCTCTGCCTCTTCGTTGGCGTGCTCGCCGGCGACCAACTTGGAGGTGAAGGTGGACTCTTCGCCAGCCTTCATACCAACCAGAGCGTCATCCAGTCCCTCGATCAGGGAATCGTTACCAACCTCGTGGGACAGCCCTTCGGTGGTTGCCTCGTCAACAGCCTCGCCATCGATGGTGGCGGACAAGTCGATAGAGACGAAGTCGCCCTTCTTCACGGCACGATCAGCCGGCTTCAGGGTGCCGAAGCGAGCCTGCAGGTTCTTCAGCTCCGCATCGATGGCCTCGTCATCAGCCTTCAGCGACGCAACCTCAACGGAGATGTCAGAGAAATCCGGCACCTCAATCTCCGGGCGAACATCAACCTCAGCGGTGAAGGTAACGTGCTTGCCATCCTCCAGCTCGGCGATCTCGATCTCCGGCTGGCCGAGAGCCTTCACGTCGTTCTCCTCGACAGCCTGGCTGTAGCGAGAAGGCAGCATCTCGTTGATGACCTGATCCAGGACAACACCACGGCCCAGGCGAGCTTCCAGAATCTTCGCCGGAACCTTGCCCTTGCGGAAGCCAGGCATGTTTACCTGCTGCGCGAGGGTGGCGTAGGCCTTGTCGAACTCTGGCTTAAGCTCCTCGAATGGAACCTCAATCGTGAGCTTGGTGCGGGTGGCGCTCAGCTTTTCTACAGAGCTCTTCACGAATGCACACTCCTGTGTATTGATAGCTTCTTGGGCGCCACGGTCGTCATTCGTCTCGCAGCACCTATACGGTCGGTGCCCAATTTTATAGAACCAATGGCGAGCGCAACACGCGGGGGTCAGTTTTCCGCCCTCCCCAGCCGAACCTCCAACCAAAACCCGAGCCAAAATCTCTACGGAAAACTCAACAGATCAAAAGCTCGCATTTCCCCCAGCCATACAGCTCGCGAGCACCATTCCGCCACTTCACGGCACCGAGCCGGAGGGTGGCGTCACCAACAAAAAGGGTGAAAATAAAAAATGTCGGGATAACAGGATTTGAACCTGCGACCCCTCGCTCCCAAAGCGAGTGCGCTACCAAACTGCGCCATATCCCGATTCTGAACATCCCACGGAGACGGCACCTATAGGCGCACGCACACACGCGAACGTTGCGCCCGTTACTTTACTGTCTACAGACCGAGAAATACAAAACGGCAGCTCCCCCGTCATCGCGACCATGCGCAATGAAAAGAGAACTGCCGAAAATTTGGAGGGAATGACGGGAATCGAACCCGCGTCTTCAGCTTGGAAGGCTGAGGTATTAGCCACTATACGACATTCCCATTGCGAACTCGCCTGCGAAGTTTACAAGAAATCTGCCACGCAGATCTACTCCGCCAGCGGGATTCCGCTTCGTCCAGTGATGTTACACCATACCCCCCACTGCCCTGCAAAATCATTTGAAAATATGGCCTTCAACCTGCATTGTTGCGGGGGTATGCAGGTGTAGAAGAACAACATTTCCAATTGTGGGCAGCATCCTAGCGGAGTAAATTCTAGTTTTATGGAACCAATTATTGTGGACAAGAAAACCGGCACGGAGCTCTGGACCGCATCACAGTGCGCTGAGTTTTCCGGGACCGCACGTGGCACCTTTACCAGCTACGCAGGACGTGGCCGCGCACCGCAGCCAGCGACCAAGTACCACGGACTCACGCTGTGGGATTCCAACATTGTGAAGGAATGGCAAGCAAAACGCGGTGGCGCACCGATCGAATCGGACGCCACCGCGAATAATTAAAAGTCCAGTTTGTTACTAGTTTTCTGGCAGCGCAGGAGCCTCACCCGTGCGCTCGTACTCGGCCAGGATGTCGATGCGGCGCTGATGGCGCTCGGCCTCCGACCACGGCTGGGAAACAAAAGCATCCACAATCGCCAGCGCCTCCTCCTCGGAGTGCATGCGACCGCCCAGCCCGATGAGCTGGGCGTTGTTGTGTTCACGGGCTAGTTTGGCGGTCTCCACGGACCAGGCGAGGGCGCAGCGAGCCCCCGGAACCTTATTAGCGGCGATCTGCTCGCCATTTCCAGAGCCGCCGAGCACAATGCCCAAAGAGCCCTCATCTTCCACCACGGACTTTGCCGCTGCGATGCAAAAGGCCGGGTAGTCATCGTTGGCGTCGTAGGTGTGGGCACCACAGTCCACAACCTCAAAGCCCTTGGAGTTCAAGTGATCCTTAATCACGTTCTTCATCTCAAAACCGGCATGATCTGCACCTAGGTAAATACGCATGGTGCCCAGTTTAGCCGGTCAAGACGTGCGGGCTGCGCCCTAGCACTGCACCTGCACTACACCAGCGTCGCACGAGCGCTACTACAGCACTACTCTGCTACCGGCGATTCGGTGCGGGAACGCTTCAGCTCAAAGAAGTGCGGGTTCGCTGCCAAGGTCACGGATGCGTCGAACAGCTTGCCAGCCTCTTCGCCACGCGGGATGCGGGTGATCACCGGACCGAAGAAGGCCACATTACCCAGCTGCACCACCGGAGTACCTACTTCATCGCCCACCAACTCAATGGCCTTGTCCTGCGACTCGCGCAGCTGTGCCTCGTACGAGCCCTCCTCGTCGGCACTTAGGTGTCCGTACTTCGCCAGGTCTGCGGGCAGCTCCGCTTCCTCCAGAGATTCGGCAATAAGCTCGTCGTAGCCATGCGGATCGGTCGCGTCCGCACGCTGTTCATTGTGGATCTTGGTGCCCATTGCTGTGTACCAGGCAGAGAGCTTCTCCGGGTGGTTCTGCCAGATTGCTGTAGCCACGCGCGCCGGCGCCCAAGCAGCGTCCATCTTCTCGCGGTAGGCCGGATCCAGATCGCGTCCCTCGTTCAGTACGGAAAGGCTCATCGGCTGGAATTTGACCTCCACGTCGCGCACCTCCTGTACCTCAAGCAGCCAGCGGCTAGTCACCCAGGCAAAGGGGCAAATCGCGTCGAAGAACATGGTTACGGTCTGTGTTTGTGTATCAGTCATGTCACCCACTCTAACCATCTAGCGCCATCACGCGCCGGGGTTGTCCGGGCTGCCTACTAGGGTGGTCTGCATGAGTTCCATAAACCTAACCCGTACAGAAGCCGAGCACCGCGCAAGCCTCATCAGCGATGTTCACTACACCATCCAACTCGACCTCACCGGCGGCGAGCAGCCCGATAACAAGCACTTTCGCTCGCTGACGCGCATCAGCTTCACCTCTGACGCCGGGTCTACCTTCCTCGACCTGCGCGCTGACTCGCTGCTGCGGGCAGAGCTCGATGGCGAAGCGCTCGGTGGTTTTACCTATGACGCCGCAGCGGGGATTCCGCTGGAAGGCCTGCCCAGCGGCCAGCACGAGGTAGTAGTAGAAGCGGAGATCCCCTACTCCAGCACGGGCCAGGGCCTGCACCGCTTCTTCGACCCCAGCGATAACCAGGCTTATATGTACACCCAGTTTGAAACGGCGGATGCCAAGCGGGTCTTCGCTTGCTTCGACCAGCCGGATATCAAGGCGACGTACGACGTGGAGCTGACCACTCCCGCCGAGTGGACTGTGGTGACGAACAATGAGGTTGCTGTAGAGGAGGTTGAGGGCGTCCAAAGCAAACAGCACAGGGCTAGTGTGGACTACCTGTTGTCTACCTACCTCATTGCGTTTTGCGTTGGACCGTGGCACGTGGTGCGCGACGAGTGGCGGGGCACGATCACTGAGCACCCGGAGACCGTAGAAGCGCTGAGCAACAATCCACTGGGTGAGAACCTCCAGACCAGCGGGGAAATGCGAGTTCCTCTCGCGCTATTCTGCCGTCAGTCGCTGGCGGAATATCTGGATGCCGATGAGCTTTTTGAGGTGACGAAGCAAGGCTTCGACTACTACGCAGATAAGTTCGGCATTGGCTACCCGTTCTACAAGTACGATCAAATCTTCTGCCCGGAGTACAACATGGGCGCGATGGAAAATGCGGGTGCGGTGACGATCCGCGACGAGTACATCTTCCGCTCCGCGGCCAGCCATTACCAGTACGAGCGCCGTGCGGATACGATCTTGCACGAGCTGGCGCACATGTGGTTCGGCGACTTGGTGACGATGAAGTGGTGGGATGACCTGTGGTTGAACGAATCCTTCGCTACTTGGTCTGCGGCCATGAGCCAGGCCGGCGCGACGAAGTATGACACGGCGTGGGTGACCTTCAACAGCAAGGAAAAAGCCTGGGCATATGCGCAGGATCAGCTTTCCTCTACCCACCCAGTGTTCTCCGATGCAGGCGATATTGAGACGGTGGAGGCCAACTTCGACGGCATCACCTATGCCAAGGGTGCCAGTGTGCTGAAGCAACTGGCGGCGTACGTGGGGCTGGAGGAGTTCTTTGCGGGCATCCGCGCGCACTTCGCCTCTCACGCCTGGGGTAATGCGACGTTTGCGGATCTACTGGGAGCTTTGGAAAAGGCATCGGGTCGCGACTTGTCCGATTGGTCGAATCAGTGGCTACGAACCACGGGCATTAATACGCTGACTCCGGCCTTCGACGTGGCCGACGGATCCTACACTTCCTTCGCCGTAGAACAGTCTGGCGCACAGCCCGGCGCGGGTGAGACTCGTACTCACCGCATTGCCGTGGGCATTTACAACTTTGATGACGCTGGCGCTTTACAGCGCACCAAGCGGGTGGAGCTGGACATTTCCGGCGAGAGCACCGAGGTGCCGGAGCTGGTTGGTGTCCCTGCTGGTGACATGGTGCTGGTTAATGACGACGACCTGGCCTACGGCAACATGGCGCTGGATGAGGCGTCACTGACCACAGCGATCGGAGGCGAGGAGGTGCCGAACATTGCCCGCATTGCTGATCCGATGGCACGCGCCCTGGTGTGGTCTGCTGCCTGGCAGATGACGCGCAATGCGAATATGCGGGCACGTGACTTTATCCGCCTGGTCGCTGGTGGCGCGGTGGAGGAAACGGAGCTGGCAGTGTTGGAGCAGATCCTGGCTCAGGCACGCTCGGCAGCTGAGAATTATGCGGCCGCGGATTGGACGGATGAAGGCTGGACGCAACTGCGCGAGGCTTTCCTAGCTGCGGCGCACAAGACTAGCGGCCCGGCGCAATTGGCATTTGTCCGCGCGTTCGTGGGCTGTGTGCACTCCGCAGAGTCGGCTTCTGTTCTGCGCGCACTGCTGGGCGAAACTGGCGCATCGGAAGGCGATGGCGAAACGATCCCTGGGCTCAACGTGGACCAGGATCTGCGTTGGGCAGTGATCATTGCGCTTACCGCTGCTGCCCGCGCCACTGGAGAATCCACTGCACAGGTAGAGGCGCGCATCGCCGCCGAAGAGTCCAAGGACAACTCCTCCAGTGGTGCAGCATTGGCGCTGCAGGCCCGCTCCTCCATACCGGATGAGCAGACCAAGCAGCAGGTCTGGCGTGCGTTGACCGTGGAAGCGCCACAGCAGAGCAACCTGAGCCTGCGCCACCGCAACGCGGGCCTTGTGCACGTCGGCCACGGCGACCTGCTGCAGCAGTTCAGCGAGGATTACATCGCCCACGCCGTGGAGTACTGGAAGTCACTGAACTCCGAGATGGCACTGCGCACCCTGGAGGGCATTTACCCCACTTGGGATCACAGCGAATCCACGGATGCCGCCATTGCCGAACTCGTGCAGGCCGAGGACACCCCGAGTGGTCTCCGCCGCGTGCTTTCCGAGGGACGCGACCGGGTGGCTCGTGCCAAGGCCGCCCAGGCTTTCGACGCGAAGGCTCACTAGAAGGCTCGCGAAAGAATCAACGGATCAGTAACTGGGCTGTTCACGCTCTACAAACAGATAAGGTTGAGGCATGACTTCTAGCTTCTACGACGCTGTTGGTGAGGAAACGTTTCGCGCCATCGTGCACGAGTTCTATCGCCAGGTTCGCACCGACGATATCCTCAGGCCGATGTACCCGGAGGACGACCTCGAGGGCGCCGAAGATCGCCTGCGCTGGTTCCTGGTGCAGTATTGGGGCGGCCCTGCAGAGTTCAACGCTCGACGCGGCCACCCTCGCCTGCGGATGCGCCACGCCCCTTTCCGCATCGATACGGCTGCCCGCGACCGCTGGCTTGAGCTCATGGGCAACGCCTTGGCCACCATCGACCGCGAGCAACTGCCCGATGAGCACCGGTCGGCAATGTGGGATCACATGGAAAGAGTCGCGCACATGCTGGTGAATACCCCTGACGAGATCTAAGGATGCTAGCCGAGATTTCCGCCGAAACATTTTCGATCCTCGCGGTGGGATCCTTCGTTGCAGGGACGATCGATGCCATCGTCGGCGGAGGCGGGCTGATCCTCATTCCCCTGATTCTGATCGTCGCACCAGCAACACCCGAAGCCGCAGCAATGGCAACGAACAAACTTGCGGCTGTTTTCGGAACTTCATCTGCCGTCGCTCGCATGCTGCGGGCATCCGATATTCGCCAGAAAATCGACCGCAAACTGGTGGCGTTTGGGGTGCCGCTCGCTTTCGCCTGTGCAGCGTCGGGTGCGCTCTTGGTATCGATGCTGAGCTCCGAGGCGCTAAGGCCTCTGGTGATCTTCCTTCTGCTGGCAGTCGGAACCTATGTTGCCTTCAACCCCGGCTTCGGTAAACCTCAACATGCATCGGCTCAGAACCGCCACCGCTGGCTCGTAGGACTCTTCGCAGTCGGAATTATCGCCACCTACGACGGTTTCTTCGGGCCGGGCACAGGCACGTTCCTGATCATCGCGTTCACGGCACTTCTCAGCAAGTCCTTCGTGGAGTCTGCCGTCCTAGCAAAGATCATCAACATCGCCACCAACTTGGGAGCCCTTACCGTATTCGCCATCGGCGGCCACGTGATCTGGCTCTTCGGCCTAGCCTTGGCGGCCTTTAACGTAGCCGGAGCACAAGTCGGAGCACGTCTTGTGCTATCCAAAGGAACGGGCTTCGTCCGCATTGCACTGCTAGTTATCGTCGTAGTTATGAGCATCAAATTGGGCTACGACATTTACGCCGGTTCCTAGGTCGCCTAAGTCTTCGCGGCCCTAGCGCGGTCCGGGAACCCGCGCCAGCCCACCGGGTCGTGGCGCATATACGCTTCCCACCAGCGCGTCAATGCGGATCCAACTTCCACCGGCGCTCACGCGAACGAAGTCATAGTCCCGCAGCTTCTCCCCAGGCTCTGGAACCAAACGCAGGCCGCCGAGTGCCGCGATGGTTCGGCCTTCGAGCGCGACGGAGGTGGTGGCGTCGCTACCGTCCGAGCGTTTCACCGAAAGAACCTGCTGTTCCAGCAGGCTACGGGCGATGCCCATGGGGCCAGAGTTCGCTTCATTTTCCGCTGCCATATCCGCGTGCAGTGTGCGCACCACGCTTCCTGGCACCGTGTCGATCAGCTCAAACCCCTGCTGCGGAGGCAGCGACCCCATCCACATCAAATCCATGTCCGCGCCCAGGTCCAGGAGCTGCTGGCCGGGTTCAAAAGCAACGATTGCCCCCAGTGCCTCGCTGGCATAGGCCACGGAGCCTGACTTACCCGCGCCGCCTACCTGCCCTGGTACACGCACAGAGGCAACGCAGCCTAGTGGCGTCGAAATAAAAAGATCCGTCGACCGCTCCCCCACTGCACTTAAGCGCACGAGCGCACCCGGATCCATCACCAGCGCGCGCTTCGTCACTGCGCCTGCGCGCCGCATGGCGCTCACCGCCGCGGTCGCGGATCGCGAGTCAACTATTCCCTGCAGATCGATTGTGACGCCCATAATTCCCCCACCTTAGCCCCTCCCCCAGAGCCAAAGCTCGCATAGGTGAGTAGCGCAACATCTAGCGGCGCACTAACGATCAGCTAGTAGCGGGCGGCGGTGGCGGCTTGGCTGGTGACGACTTCCTCGTCACCGGGAATGAGGAAAAGATTAAGGTTATGGATGTCCTGCTCATTCCATTCGCGGGACTTGCCACTCATCACGTCGATTCCCACCATCACGGCATCGATAGTGCAGGTCACTCGCCCGATGGAATCCTGGATTACCTGGCGCATTGTGCAGGACTTACGTCCCACGCCGATGAAGTAGGAGGCGACGGCCACTTCCGACTCTCCCGGCGACAGGGGGTACGGGTAGTCGATGGTGGTGTGGCGCGCGAACATCGGGGGAACCGCTATGTCCATCTCCATCAGCACGTCTTTGAGGAAGACCATTCGCGCGTCTTGGCCAAATTCCAGGTATTTTGCGTTGTTGACGTGCTGGTATTGGTCGAAATCGGACCACCGGAGTTCGCGGTGGCATGTGTGCCAGCGAGTCCCGGTGGGCTCGTGGTCGATGAAGGGCATTGCGTTTAAAACCTCGCTTTGAACCTCACAAGTAACTTTTGTTTCGTGAACCAATCTTGCCACACCCTTCACATTGGTTCACGTTGTTACACGGTTTTAAGCGAGGAAAACACCTAGCGAGTCAGCTTGCGGTGCGTCACGCGGTGCGGGCGTGCAGCCTCCGGGCCAAGGCGATCGACCTTGTTCTTCTCGTAATCCTCGAAGTTGCCCTCGAACCAGTACCACTGCCCCTCGGCAACGTTGCCTTCCCAAGCCAGGATGTGAGTACAGGTGCGATCCAGGAACCAGCGGTCGTGCGAGATGACCACGGCACAGCCAGGGAACTGCTGCAAAGCGTTCTCCAGGGAGGACAGGGTCTCAACATCCAAGTCGTTAGTCGGCTCATCCAGCAGGATCAGGTTGCCGCCCTGCTTCAGCGTCAGCGCCAGGTTCAGGCGGTTACGCTCACCACCCGAAAGCACCTTGGAAGGCTTTTGCTGATCCGGCCCCTTGAAACCGAATGCGGAGAGGTACGCGCGGGAAGGCATTTCATTCTGGCCAACGTGGATGTAATCCAGGCCGTCAGAGACAACCTCCCAAACAGTCTGCTCGGGGTCGATGTTTTCGCGGTTCTGATCCACGTAGCTCAGCTGCACGGTGGAGCCGACCTTAACCTCACCGGAGTCTGGCTGCTCCAGGCCGACAATTGTCTTAAACAGGGTGGTCTTACCCACGCCGTTCGGGCCGATGACGCCCACAATGCCGTTACGCGGCAGGGTGAACGATAGGTCCTTGATGAGGGTACGGCCGTCGAATCCCTTGTTCAGATCCTTGACCTCGACAACCTGGTTACCCAGGCGCGGTGGGGTCGGGATCTGAATCTCTTCAAAGTCGAGCTTTTTGTACTGTTCAGCCTCTGCAGCCATCTCTTCATAACGCTGCAGACGAGCCTTGTTCTTCGCCTGACGGGCCTTCGCACCGGAGCGAACCCAAGCCAGCTCTTCCTTCAGGCGCTTCTGGAGTTTGGCGTCCTTCTTACCTGCAACCTCCAGGCGCTTGGCTTTGGTCTCCAGGTAGGTGGAGTAGTTGCCCTCGTACGGGTACAGCTTGCCGCGGTCAACCTCACAGATCCAGCCGGCTACGTGATCCAGGAAGTAGCGGTCGTGGGTCACGGCCAGGACAGCACCCTTGTAATCCTTCAGGTGCTGCTCCAGCCACAGCACGGACTCGGCGTCCAGGTGGTTAGTGGGCTCGTCCAGCAGCAGCAGGTCCGGCTCGCTAAGCAGTAGCTTGGCCAGCGCCACGCGACGACGCTCACCACCGGAGAGGTTAGTGACAGGCGCGTCGGCCGGCGGGCAGCGCAGTGCGTCCATCGCCTGCTCGATCTTGGAATCCAGCTCCCACGCATCTGCAGCGTCGATCTGCTCCTGCAGAGTCGTCATCTCTTCCATCAACTCATCGGTGTAGTTGGTGGCCATTTCTTCGGCGATCTCTTCATAGCGCTGGCGGATCTCGAAGATCTCACCCATGCCCTCTTCGACGTTCTGGCGAACGGTCTTTTCCTCGTTCAGCGGCGGCTCCTGCATGAGGATGCCCACGGTTGCGCCGGGGTCCAGGAATGCCTCACCGTTGGAAGGCTGATCGATGCCCGCCATGATCTTCAGGATGGAGGACTTACCTGCACCATTCGGTCCCACTACGCCGATCTTGGCGCCGGGGTAAAACGCCATTGTGACGTTATCCAGAATGACTTTGTCGCCGTGCGCCTTGCGCACGTTCTTCATGGTGTAAATGAACTCGCCCACGGTGAACTCTTCTGACCTTTCGTGGTTAGTGTCCCAATGTATTCGCCCACCTAGTGTACGTGGTGCCACCGCGGAAAGGCCTACCTGGGCTACTCCCCCGAGCAGCCCAGATCAGCTACGCTGCCAAACGCCTAGAAAGGCGTTTTCTCTTCCCCTTCCCGTTCCTCCATGCCGGTGGTGGCCGCACCAACTCCCACAAGTTCCTTGGCGGCTTCCTTGGTGACCTCTTGTTCGGCGTTCTTGGCCGCGTTTTGTTCCACCGCCTTGCGAACGTTCACCAATACATTGCGAGTTCCCAGATCCGGCCCGACGTGCGTCGCACGCACTCGCAGCACACTGCGGGTCACCGTCTTACCGTCCTCCCCGCTGGCTTCCCACGTGCTCTGGACGATACGCCCGACCACGATCACGGACATTCCCTTGCCCACTGTCGCGATGACATTGTCCCCCAACGTGCCCCAGCACTGCACTTCCATGTAGCACGGGTCGCCGTCTTGCCACTGTCCATCCGCGCCTTGAAAGCGATGGTTCATTGCCACGCGGAATGTCGTCAACGTCGGCCCGCCGTCGAGCCCCCTGAATCGAATCTGTGGGTTATCTACCGCGTTCCCCACCAGATATGCCTGTGCCAGATTGTTGCTCATCCGACTAGTCCCCTTCCTAATTGCCGCACCGGAGCTTGTTCCCCAGCGCGTGACTCTTATTGATAGCGCGTCGAGGACTTTTTCTTTATCTTTGTGACGCCACCCTGTGGACAACTCCACTCACGCCCAGGGCTTATCCACAAGCTGAAAGGAAGGGGGTTGACAGTCTGTGGCTGGATATGCGTTAGTCCGGATCCTGGTTCGTCTGCTCTTGTACTGGCTTGTGATGGGCCTTATTTTTCGCCTTGTATTTGGCAGAGTGCAGGGTGCTTTGAACGTCCTGATCGTGGTAGTCATCGCCGTAGTAGGCACGGTTACCGGTATCGATTTGACCGGTGGAAAGTCCCGCCAGCATTGCGTTGTAAGCTGCCAGCTCTTCATCCCCAGTACGCTCCTCCTTGCGATCGAAGCGCTTGGCCTCGCGCCGGTCGGAACGTAGCCACTGGAAGCCGTGAGCGATGGAAACGATAAGCAGCGGAATCTCTCCCAGCCCCCAAGTGATGCCTCCGCCCAGGAATTGTTGGTGATCGAGGTCCACTGGGAACGGGAAGTCCAATTGGCTGTAGAAGTCCGCGTTCAGCGGCTCGGAGATCTGCATCATCGCAATACCGAACCATGCGTGGAAGGTCACCATTGCAAACAGGGTCAGCATCTTGATGAAGGGCGAGAGGTGCCGCGGTGCGGCATCTACGCCGATAATCACCCAATAGAAGATGTAACCCGAGATGATGAAGTGCAGCATCATAAACAAGTGCCCGGCGTGCTCAGGCGCGATGGCGTCAAAAAGCGGCGAGAGATACAGGTAATAGAAGCCGACGACGAACTGCGTACCGGCGACGATAGGGTTCGTCAAGAAGCGCGAGACAGGGTTATTGATGAATACAACCAACCATTCGCGCGGGCCAGCCACACCGTTTCGTCCGGCAGCGGGCAGGGCACGTAGCAGCAATGTCATGGGGCCGCCAAGAACCCAAAACACGGGCACGGCCATGGAAAGAATGACGTGCTGCAACATGTGCGGACCAAACATTGCCATGGAGTACATACCCAGACCAGAGCTGGTGGCGAACAAAAGGGTGATATTGCCGACAGACCACCAGATGAGGCGCTGGATGGGCCATTCGATACCGCGCTTCTTGAGGCTCAACCAAGCCCACATGTAACCCGCCTGGAGGATGATCGCGCCCACACCGAAGACGAGATCCAGGCGGAACATGGTGAAGTAGCGCCAGATCGACGGCGGTTCGGTGAGCGTGTACCCGAGCAGCACATCCTGCTGGGTGAGGTTCACTACCTGCTCGATGGGCGGCGGAATGCGCCCCAGCGACACTGCGATGCCGATGGTGGCAGCCATGATGAAGATTTCCAAGGTGGCGAAGCGGATGAAGGGTGCGCGTTGGGCGCTGGTGATCTTGCCACCTTCGCCTTCCCCGTCGCGCAGCTTGGGGATGATGTGGGAGCGCTGCACCCAGCCAAACCAAGCCAGGATCAACGTCATCACCATTTTCGAGGTGATGACGAGGCCATATTGGGTGGTCAGCAATTCGTTCAGATGCACGCGCAACAGGGCGTTAATAAACCCGGACACAGCGACGGCAATGATGCAGAACAGCGCCAAAAAGCTATAGCGCTGGACAATGAGGGCCAGGTGCGGGCCGCGGCGTTTTGCATGTGCCAGCAGCGCGAGCAGGCCACCTACCCACAGCGAGACGCAGATGATGTGCCAGAGCAGCGAGTTAACGCCGTAGTCATGGTTACCGCCCGCCGCGGAGTGCCCCTCCAGGGCCAGCGGGATGAGCGAGAGAATGGACAGCGCCAGGAAGATCGGCTGCCAAATCCATTTGCGCGTGAGCAGTGAAAGCCCACCGGCCACGCCCGCGAAGATGGCAACCCAGAGCCAGGCCTTCGACGCCGACACCTGTTCCAGCGCAATCCCCCAGTACTTGGGCTTTAAAACCTCGTTGAGGGGGCTGCCGGAGATGTCCGACATGTACATCGGAATCAGCAGTAGCGATAGGAGTGCGAAGCCGATCATTCCCCAGGTTCCCGTCCGGGAGGCACGAAAGCCATCAAGGGTGAGATATCCCTGCTTATCGGCGGGCGTGCCAAAGGCAGCCATGAGGAACCCGCCAAGGCCAAGGCAAGCAATGAAGATTGCCGCACCGCGGACGAAAGGAAGACCAATGGTGGTCAGCGGACCGGGGTCCGGGATGCCTAGCAGAGCGAGTGATTCGCCGAGGAAGGAGTAACCGATGGCGGCGCCGAAACACCCGGCGACGAGAGCGCCGATAAGGTACACGAGGCCGGGATTGCCCAGCTTCGCGGGCTGGGTCGGGGCTTGCGCTTCCGCCTGCGCGGGCTTGGCTTGCGCTGTTTGCTTAGCTTCCTGATCTGCCTGGGTGGACATGGTTGGAACCTTACCCTGCGCTCCGGACAGGGTGAACTTCCCGGTTTTGTGATGTCGCTTGCGCCACAGCGGCGGCTTGATTGCCCCGCAATTTCTGCGCGCATGCGCGTGCATTATTATCTACTCGTATGCCTCCGTAGCTCAGCGGATTAGAGCAGTGGGTTTCTACCCCATGTGTCGCGGGTTCGAGTCCTGCCGGGGGCGCCATCTAAAGACTCGGGGTATCGTTCCGGTTAAGTCCCGGGGCATTTCTTCTGACTTGTCCACAGTGCCCAACATGTCGTGAACTAAAACAACAGAATTCAAGGTGATGAATCGGTGCTAGCCGATGTGAATACGCCTCAAGGAGTGTTGGCAGGAACGGTGTCGCACGATCAACGTAGGCCAGGAGGGTTACCATGATGAAAGGACGTAGCCAGCGTTGTCCAACTTCAACGACTTGATTGAGCGAGCTCGCTCTATTGACCCAAACCTTGCGCGAGACCTTGAATCCGAGGTTCGAGACCTCAATAACCAGCGCAAGTTCGGTCTTGTTTTCGAGCGCCACCTACCAGAGTCAGTGAACCTCCCCGGTCGCAAGGTGCGACGCGGCTCAAAGGTTCGCATGCTACCACCCCGCGGAGAGACCACAGAGGTGGATCCCCATGTTTGGACTGTGACTGACCTCGACGGTGACAACGCGACACTTGAGTTTCGCGGTAAGAGTAATCAGGTTAAGACGTCCGAGTGGGCAGTAGAGGACTTGGTTGCAGTCGCCGAGTTCAACGACGTTATCTATCCCGGTCTGGTGCTGGATGGTGAGGTCAATGGTGGGGACGTAGATGCCCCGGCTCATGCGGTGATTAACGCGGAAAATTATCACGCGTTGGAGATGCTGTCGTACACCCACCGCCACTCGATCGACGCTATCTACATCGACCCTCCGTACAACACGGGTGCTAAGGATTGGAAGTACAACAACGACTACGTTGACGGCAACGACGACTACCGACACTCGAAGTGGCTGTCGTTTATGGAGCGCCGCCTGAAAATCGCTAAAGACCTGCTCAACCCGAAGGATTCCGTCCTTATCGTCACGATAGACGAAAAGGAGTATCACCGCCTCGCGATGCTTCTGGAGCAAGTATTCCCGGAGTCCCGGATTCAGATGGTGAGCAGTGTGATTAACCCTAGCGGTTCTTCGAGAATGAATATGTTTTCCCGCTCGGACGAGTACATCTTCTTCGTGTTCTTGGGTAACGCTGCGGTAATTCCAGGAAATGACGACATGCTACGTCCTGTAACGGAGAGAAAGATTAGGTGGGACGGCCTAATGCGAAGGGGCGCTAACGGTAAGCGCACCGCGCGTCCGAATCTGTTCTACCCTCTCCATTTCTCCACGTCGGACGGAAGATTTGTTTCGGCAGGGGAGCCACTAGACATTGACGACGCCCGTGCTACGCACGTACCCCCCACCGGGACATTCGCCGTGTTTCCGGTGTCCGCGAATGGAGACGAGGCCACATGGGGGCTGAAGACAGAAACATTCATTCAAAATCACGGCAAGGGTTACGTCCGGTTCGGTCCATGGAAACCTGGTGACACGAAACGTGCCGTCTACTTCCTCCAATCGGGAACGATCAAGGCAATCGAGGACGGCGCCATAGAAACCCTCGGGTTTGACGACGAGGGTGCAATTTTGACGGGAACCTACGGGAAGTCAGTTCGCCCCATGACGACCTGGACAAAGCAGTCACACAGTGCTGGTGATTACGGCGTTGGCATTACGAAGGCATGTCTCGGTCGTTCCAAATTTGACTACCCCAAGTCGCTCTACGCTGTCGAGGACGCGCTGCGCTTCTTCGTTAAGGACAAGCCTAACGCCACCATCCTTGACTTCTTCTCCGGCTCCGGCACTACGGCGCACGCGGTCATGCGTCTGAATAAACAAGACGGTGGGCTACGCCGCTCTATCTCGGTAACTAACAACGAAGTCTCTGCCGACGAGCAAAAGGCGCTAACCGCTAAGGGCCTGCGACCCGGCGATGAAGAGTGGGAGGCACTCGGCATTGCCAACTACGTGACCAAGCCCCGCGTGAAGGCCGCAATCACCGGGAAAACCCCTGCTGGCGACTACATTAAGGGCGACTACAAGTTCACCGACGAGTTCCCAATGAAAGACGGGTTCAAGGCTAACGCCAAGTTCTTCACACTTACCTACGAGGATCCGCTGGCTATCCAGCTCTCCCGTGGATTCACCCGAATCGCTCCCTTGCTGTGGCTGCGTGCAGGACAACAGGGCTCTGTCATCGACGACCTGACTGAAAAGGGCTACGGCGTCTCGGGACATTACGGGGTTATCGAGTCGCTCGACCATCTCGACGACTTCATCGCCGAGGTCGAGGACAAGCGACCGAACCTAATTTTCATCATCACCGATGACCGCCGACAATTCCAGCATGTCGCGGGTCTTTTGCCGAGCGGTATAGAAACCGTGCGCCTCTACGAGTCGTATTTGTCGAACTTCGAGGTCAACACAGGAAGGTACGCATAAGCCATGCGTTATATTCTCAAGGATTACCAGGAAGACGCAGTGCGCGAGGTGCAGCGAAAGCTCGCTCGCGCCAGGCGCAATTTCGATTTCGACGGCACGACGTCTGGCTTCGCGCTGTCGGCGACAACCGGCGCCGGCAAGACGGTTATGGCCGCGGCGGTCATCGAGGCCATTTTGCAAGGACGAGAGGACAACATCTTCGAGCCGGACCCCAATGCGACGATTCTTTGGTTCTCTGACGAGCCGAGCCTGAACGAGCAGTCGCGTGTAAGCCTACTTCGCGCAAGTGAGGCTCTGGCGGGCAGAACCCAGACCATCGAGTCGGACTTCGACGCCGAGCTTCTCGACCGCGGCATGGTCTACTTCCTCAATTCCGACAAGTTGTCGAAAAACGGACGTCTGGTTCGCGGCGTGCAAGAGGACGGTCAAGAGGCCCTTATCGTGCGTCCCGATACCGCCCAGCACAATTTCTATGACGTGCTACGAAACACCTCCGAGGACGGCACGGTCGTCTACATGTTCCTCGATGAGGCGCATAGGGGTATGAACCCGAAGAACCGGGATACCATTGTTCGTAAACTCATCGACGGCGCACACGGGGCTCCCCCGATGCCGATTCTTCTCGGCATTTCCGCAACGCCGGAGCGGTTCGAGGAGACGATGAGCACCATCGCAGACCGCGACACCATGCCGAATGTGGAGGTTGACCCGGCGAGGGTTCAAGCCTCGGGCATTATCAAAGACGAGATCGTGCTGACATTCCCCAACGAGGTGGGCGATTTCGAAACCACAGTGCTGCGCGCTGGCGCCGAGAAACTGGCGCTATCGCACGAGGCATGGGCACAGTACACCGCGGGCGACGAACAGTTGGCCGACGTGATTCCGCTGATGGTGGTGCAAGTGCCGGACGGTGCGAAACCAGAGGACTTCGCCCGCTGGGTCGCAACTATCGCCGACACCATCGACATTGCCCCGGAAGCGTTTTGCAACGTACTCGGCGAGCACCAGAACATCGCACTGCCCGGCTCCATGCATATTCCCTATGTCGAGCCGGACAAGGTGCAGGGACGTGAGCGAATCCGAGTCGTGTTCGCCAAGACCGCTATCTCGACGGGTTGGGATTGCCCGCGCGCGGAGGTGTTAGTGTCGCTTCGACCAGCCAAGGACCAGACCCACATCACCCAGACCATTGGGCGCATGGTGCGCTCGCCGCTTGCGCGCCGAATAGAGGGCAACGGTCTGCTGAACTCGACCTGGTGCCTGCTGCCGCGCTTTGACGAGGAAACCACCACCGCTGTGGCAAAACGCATCAGTAAGGGCGAGTTCGGCGGCGCTCTTTTGCCAACAATTCTCATTGACGCGGTTGCCCTTGGTCGAAACCCGAAGTTGAATAAGGAGAAGCGTCTTTGGCAGGTGTTATCCGGTGCGCCTACGTATGCCGTGCCGAGAACGATTCGAGACGACATCAGGCGCCTTAACGAATTGTCGCTACTGCTTAGCCAGCACGGCATTATCGAAGGCTGTGTCGCACAGGCCGATGACTTTATGACCAGTGCGATTCGCGGTGCTGTCGCTATGTTCGAGGACAAAGTTGAGGCAGCGAAACGCGATGTGGAAACTGCCTCGCTGCGGGACGTGACGACTGTGGTCGGCGGTGACGTCGACGACACCGCAGAGGCATACACGATGGTCGCCGACGACCGTTCGATTCAGCGCTCGCAGTCGATGGCCGAGCGCGGCCTGTCCGGCAGGCAGCTAAAAAAGTACATCAACTCCCTCATCGACGACCCAAAGAACCCGATGGATACCTACGACGCGACGCTGCAAGGCATTGCCGCAGGGTGGGTCGACGAGCTCGTTGAGCGTGTGCGTATGGACGCGGCGACCCGGGTGAAGACACTGCTGACTGAAACCCGTACCGCACGCAAGGCGCTATCCGACGAGGAGCGTTCGCACTATGAGCGCGTCATCGCCTCCGGCGCGGAGCCGCTGACGACCGACTTTGTGCTGCCGAGCAGAATCATGGTGCAGCGCGAGCAGGTCCGTGGCGCCGACGGTGAGCCGGTTTGCGACAAGTACGTCTACACCGCCCCGACGTATACGGGTCACGTCATTGCGGATGACAAAGGCGTGTTCCCGGTCGAGTTAAACACCTGGGAGCAGCATGTCCTCGACGCCGAGAAAGCGCACGACGAGAACCTGTACTGGTACCGCAACCCGTCTCGTGCCGGTTCGTCTAGTGTCGTGGTGCCGTACCTCTACGAGGATGAATGGCGAGCGATGTGTCCGGACTTCATCTTCTTCACCCAGCGTGGGGATGATGTGGAGATGAGCATTATCGACCCGCACGGCGCACACCTCGGCGACGCGCTGGCGAAACTCCAGGGTCTTGCCCGCTACGCAGAGCGCTACGGTGAGGCGTTTGGTCGTATTGAGGCTGTCGCCGAGATTGACGGGACATACCGGGTGCTGGACATGCAGCAGGAGGTTGTCCGCAACGCTGTGAAGAACGCGACCAGTGCGGTGGGCGTGTACTCGTCTGACGTGGCGACTGACTACTCCTAATCGAGAGTCCAGGCCACAGCCGGGAGGTCCGTTACCTCCCGGCTCTTTTATCCGACGGGCGAACATGGAGCGCTACAGCCCTGCGCAGTTCCCCTGGGGCGTGAATACAACCTCAAAGAATTAGGAATATATGTTCGATTAATTTGGGAGCGATGTCGGATCTGCCCGTATAACTAAATGCAGGTAGCGATTACCACCCTTCAAGCCGACGATACGAAGGGACGAACCAATTTAGTGTTAGGCTCAAATAGAAGTTAAGGAGGTGAAGTTGATGGAACCCCTATTGCAGTTCCTTTCCTGGGCTACCCAACGTGAGTCTGATGAGGGTCTGGCCCCTTCGATTACGAATATGAAGGCACAGAAGTTGTCCTACCTCGCAGAGAGCCTCTATGGACATTTGGAAAACCGTGATTTATCAGCTGGAGTCTTCCAAGCGTGGGATCACGGACCGGCGCAGCCTGATTTGTACCGATTTATCAGATCTCAGGTTGGCGATAGCCCTGCCGCCCCATTGGAGCCTTTTTCTACGGGTGACGCTATACCGCTTGATGTCGAGGAAATCTTCGATGGAATTTGGGAAAACTTCGGCAGGTTGACCGCCACTCAACTGCGAAACTTCACGCACACCTACGGCCCATATGGCCACCATTATCGAGTCGGTGCTCGAGGTATCCCCATCCCGAAGAATGAGATTCACGATGCGTGGCCGGACTTCGTTAACGGTCTCCATATTTTCGAGCGCTCGCCCGAAATGCGACGCCGAGTTGACGTTCTCAAAACGCTACCCCCGCATATTGACCCGTATTCAACGGATGGATTAAACAAAGAGCTAATCCACAACATTTTTACTGGACACGCCACTGAACTATGAGTTCACCCTTTCCGATAGTTGCCCGCCAGGGCTGCCTCTACTACGTGAGCGACGAGAAAATAGTATTCGTCTCCAATGGTAAGCGAACGTGGCATGACACCCGTCGCCCGGTTCTCGTGGTCTCCCGCGACGATGTGAACAGTGATACGTCTAACGAGGCCATTTTCGTATGTCCCATCTCAAGTGGGGGCAACCCATCGGGTTTCGACGTTAAAATTGCCGCTTACGAAGGAGGGCTACGCAAAAAGAGTTGGGTGAGGGTCGACCACTGTCAACGCCTTCTCAAAAGCGACTTGCAAGACTGTCTATCACAGGACGGGATTACACCCGCCGCTATGGAAAACGTTCTCGCTAACCTCGCGGAACTCTTTTTTGCCCCATAATCATCAAAATAGGGAATCGGTGGGTATTCCGTTAGGGAATCAACTTCAACCGGGACGAGCGTACCCGCTGAGAGACTGAATGTCCGCATCTCCCTCATGAGTCGCGACATAGTTGACACCTCAGTCGCAGCAAGGTTGCCATTTCAGCCACGGCATCGCGTACACATTGGCGCCTCAGCCCCCTCTGCTTGTGAGTTGCCATAAATGTGAAATGCACCTCACCTAAGAAAGAGATTAACCTTTTCTGAGAATCGCCCCTTTCCTTGGTCTAATCTAAGAGCGATTGCAATAGAAATTGCATGTTTCTGAAACCTCAAAAAGGAGACCCCCATGAAGCGTTTTGCTACTGCTGCCGTTGCTACTGCGACAGCCCTCAGCCTCGCTGCTGCCCCAGCTCAGGCTGCCCCGAGTACGCCGACAAATGCTCAAAAGGTTGAAATGGCAAAGCTAGCTGGAATTTTCGTACTCCAAGGAACCGGCGCTGCACCCAATACCGGACCGGCCGGAGAAATGGCTGCAGGATCCGTCATGGCAGGCTCCTCCGCCAAGACCGCCTACGGCGCAACGCAGTTCGGCTGGGCACTCACCTGGATCGCCGTCGCTGCAGCAGGCATCGGCCTGATCAGCGCTGCAGCTAAGCAGGCTGGCCTCCTGCGCTAACCCCCTGCGCCACTCTTCCATCCAAGAGGGTGTCTGACGGATTCCGTCAGGCACCTTCTTCTGTAAGCAGCCCCTTCTTGCCAAGCTCCGCGATCGTGCCGTCTTCGTTGAAGCTCAGCTCCACCACGAAGAAGCGTCCCTCGCTGTCCGCAATCTTCCACGCGCGTTGTTTTTTCTCCGGTTCGATTTCTTCGACCGTCCAGTCTTCGCGCTGATTCGCAATCCCTTCGATGCTCCACACCGGGTCGTCACATTCCAACAATATGGCGTCGAACTTGACGAACATCACCGACAGATCCGTCTCCCGTATCGGTGGGTTGAACGAATCCATCAAGTAAATGCGGATCTCGGACTCGTCTTCGTTCGGAATGCTTGCGTAACAAGCATGCGAACCAAAGATTTCGAACGCGCTATCCCCTACATCCTCCGAAACAGCTGCCGCTGCAATTGACTGCGCATACAGCTCGTCGCCTTCTTCGCCTTCCCCATCTTCCGTGTCTTCCCCGCTACCCGATTCAGCTTCATCGCTGTCCCACTCGGGAACCTCGTAAGGCACCACTGGGGTCGTAAACCCGGGCAGGTCTTGTTCCTCACCCCACTCGCGCATCACCTCCGCAGCAAGGCGCCGACCAAGTTCTGCAGCTCCGGAAACAGCCGTTTCATCCGCCCATTCCCACTTGAGAGTCGCAGACTCCACGTCAACGGTCGCGACGAGTTCCACTCGAGCATTGGCGAGCCTAACCCGCCCCTGAAACTGGTAGTACTGCTCGCCTTGAATCTCGCCTACAGCAATTCCCCAGTCATCGCCAACGCGCTCTTCGATCTGTTCCATGATGTGCTCACAGCGCGCATGGGCATACAGCGCGGCGTGCTGTCCAACTCTGCGAATATCGGGGATCATGTATTAAGGCTAACCGAGGCCTGTTTTCCCCGCTGAACACATTCTCCAAACACTTCAACCGACCACGCAAAAACTAGGAACGGAAGTGAACCAAGTGAATTCTGCCAGTATTCGTTACCGGGAACTTACCGCCCCACAAGCTCGCGACGCCTTAGTCGCTGCCCTCGCATTTCTTTCTGTCTGTGGGCTCTTAGTTGCCCAGGTGTTTGGCCTCTCTGAATCATCTGCCAGCGACAAGACGACGTGCATTGTCATGGCCTTCACGCTTCCGATCGCTTTCGGTGCCCCGATGTGGCTTTTGCTTCGATACCTTCGGAAACGAAACATCGAAACTGGCCTTCTTCCGCTATCAAACAAGGCTGGACATCTTTTTTGGCTAATTCCGCTCGTTTCCATCGGCGCTGCTACAGTCGCAATTGGTTCGAGCAACCTGCTGGACAGCATTTTCAGCGAACAATCCCCCGCCGCCGAAGAGTCCAGCTCGATTTCGGTGCACCTTTCGGTAATCTTCGCCCTCATTGCATACCTCATGGTCGGCCCGTTTCTCGAAGAGCTAGTCTTTCGTCGCATACTGATGGGCTACTTTGACACGATCATGCCCGTCGCCTCGAGTATCGGCCTGAGTTCACTGCTATTCGGGCTCGCGCGAATTAGCCCGCCCATCATCATCTACGCCTTCTTGTTGGGCCTAGGCTCCGCGCTCTTCACCCGCTGGCAAGGAACCCTTTGGGGTGGACTTTACCCCTATTTATTCAGCAACTCCCTCGTCACACCTATAGTCCTGATAATGGTGTTCGCCTAAACTTTCCTCGCACTCCATTCACCCCACTTCTCCGCGCTTTAGCGTGCCCCGCACCTTGTCCGCACCGCCCGCTATGGTTGTAGCCATGACTGCGAATAGCCGCTTTAACCCTATTGACGCCCTCCGCTCCCTCCCCCTGGAGCAGCTCCCCGTCCCACTGCCGTTCGGCCTGGGCAAGTCCCAGAAGTCCGCGGAACTGGACCTCCCCGCCCCCACTCCAGGCTCCTACGCTGTGATCACCGGCGCTTCCTCCGGCATCGGTAAGGCCATCGCCGAGGAGCTCGCCCGGCGCGGCTACGACCTGCTCCTGGTCGCCCGCACCGTAGCCCCCATGCAGGAGATCGCGGACGCATTCCCAGATCGCGACGTGCAGATCCGCTCCGTCGACCTGGCGGATGCGCCCGCCCGCGCAGAACTGCTAGAAGAGCTCCGCACCACCCCGGTCAGCATCATCATCAACTCAGCGGGCATTGCCACCTTTGGCCAGTTCAAGGATCTCGACTGGGACTATGAGCGCCTGCAATTCGAACTAAACGCCACTGCTCTCTACGAACTCACGCAGGCCGTGCTGCCGAGAATGCTGGAACGTGGCGAGGGCGGGATCGTCAACGTCGGCTCCGCCGCGGGCAACATGGCCATCCCTGGAAACGCCACCTACGTGGGCACCAAGGCGATGGTCAATACCTTCACCGAATCACTGCACTACGAACTCAAAGATCACGGCATTAAGTGCACCCTTCTGGCACCCGGCCCTGTGCGCGAGGCACGCAAGGAAGATGAACAGCTCACCGAGGTTGACGATGCCGTCCCGGATTTCCTCTGGACCACCTACGAGGACTGTGCCTTGGACACCCTTGCCGCACTTGCCAAGAACAAGCTGCGCGTAGTCCCCGGCCCTTTGTCAAAGGCCATGAATTTCGTATCCACCTATCTGCCGCGGAAGGTCACCGCCCCCATCGTCGGCAAGTTCTACGCCCAAATGGCAACCGAAAGCGACTGATTCCGAGGAGGCGTCACCCAAAAAGACATAGAATTATCAACAACAGAAAGGAACCTCCGTGAACACCACCCCGAACCAAGTTGCCAAGAACGACCGACTCGTATGGGTCGACTGCGAAATGACGGGCCTGGACCCCGACCAGCACGTACTGGTCGAGATCGCGGTCATTGTGACGGATGCGGAGCTCAACCCGCTCGACGACGGTCTGGACCTGGTGATTCACGCAACCGAGCGCGACCTGGCTCGAATGGATGCCGTCGTGACGAAGATGCACGGCGAATCCGGCCTGACGGAACAGATCCGCGCCTCCGATATCACTCTGGAAGAGGCCGAAGAGCAGGTTGTGGAGTACGTCAAGAAGCATGTGCCGACCGCGGGCGTGGCACCGCTGGCGGGCAACAGCATCGGCGCTGATCGGAAGTTCATCACCCGCTACATGCCGCACCTGGACCAGTACCTGCACTACCGCATGATCGACGTCTCCAGCCTGAAGGAACTTGCCCGCCGCTGGTACCCACGTGTGTACAACGGCCAGCCGGCGAAGGGCATGACGCACCGGGCGCTGGCGGACATCAAGGAGTCCATCCGCGAGCTGGATTTCTACCGCCGCGCAATGTTGATTGAGGCTGACCCGACCAACGCTGACGTCACCGCCGCCGCGAAAGCTGCCACGGAGCGTTTCCCGATCTAACCCCAGTTTTAGCCCCCCACGACCTGGCCTTTTGGTTAAGGCACGGGGTGTCGGCTAACATGAAATCCGCTGTTTTCAACAGCAATGGTGACTGTAGTTCAGCTGGTAGAGCACTAGGTTGTGATCCTAGGTGTCGCGGGTTCGAGTCCCGTCAGTCACCCCAAATTTTTTAAAGGTCTAGTGATGCTAATGAGTAACACCGATCTTCAAACAGCGTTTCGGGATGTCTTCCGCGGACACCCAGCGGGGGTAACGCTAATCACCGCAACCGTCGACGGCGAGCCCGTCGGCCTCACGGCATCGTCGGTTTCCTCGCTTTCACTCGCCCCACTCTCGATCAGTTTCTCGCTGATGAAGCGCACGGGTTCGGCTGGCAAATTACTGCGGTCGAGCAGCATGTTGGTGCACTTTCTTAGTGACGCCCAGTCCCCCATCGCGCACTCCTTCGCCACGTCGGGCGCGAACCGCTTCGCGGAATCTCAAGGGTGGGTAACCGCGGAGACTGGCGAGCCGCTACTTCCGAACTCCCGAGCCGTGATCCGCGCGCGGATTTCAGATACAGCGAAGGCCGGGGAGGCCACGCTAGTGGCGGCGGAAGTGCTGGACGTGTCGGCGACCTCCGAGGACTCTGCGTTGCTTTTCCTTGGCCACAAGTTCTACAGCATCGCGGGGTTGCGCCCCTTCTAACGGCGGGCACTCCCGCCTGGCCCACTCCCCTACGCGCGGCGAATAGCTTCGTAGCCCGCCTCGTCGACAGCATCGATAACTTGCTGATCGCTGAGCTCGCCAGCAGTTGCATCATGCTCAAACGTCAGCAGCCCCTTGTCTGCACTGACCTCGATATTCGTAACCCCAGGAAGGTTCGCGACCTCCTCCTTTACGGCGTTTTCGCAGTGTCCGCAGCTCATTCCAGTGACGTCGTAGCTGTATGCGCTCATGATGGCAGTCTCTCTTTCCCTAGCTTTATTTCTCTGCTTTATTTTTCTGGCGCCTAGGAAGCACTCGGTATGCACAACATCTCGCAGGGAACATTCATTCCGCGGAACCTCGCACTAGCCAGCGCATCCAGCGGCTCACGGCGCCGATACGCGCCATGATACGTGCGATCCCCCCGCCCTCTCAGAGGGCAAATGTCCAAAATCAACGGGTTAACGCGAAAAGTAGAAAAATCGCAAAATTCGCACCCCCTCTGACCTGCACAAACAGAATAGCTATATTTTAAGACGTGGAATTTTGGACATTCCCCCGCCACGGCCCTCTCTACCCACCCACCACGGCCCCGCCAATCGCCCACACCACCCTCACCACACCCCCGCCAATCGCCAAACACACGTCGACCACCAATCACACGCCAACTACCACCCCGTCAGCCTCTCGGGTCCGTGGACTAGCATTAATCACCATGGCCCGCCTGCCCAAGCCCCATCTTCGCGCAAACCCCACCGCACACCCCATGGCCCGCATCCACCACGCCCCCGCCGCGCTGTACACGCAGGCCTCTACCTCCGCGGCCGCCAGCTTTATCCGCCATTACTCCACCAGCTTTTACCTGGCCAGCGAACTCCTCGCACCAACCGTCAGACTACACATCCGCAACATCTATGCCCTCGCTCGCATCGCAGACGAAATCGTCGACGGTACGGCTGAGGCGCTTAGCCAGCCGGCCTGCGGCGTCCAAAAGACCCTCGACGACTACGAACGCACCACCCTCGCGGCGCTAGACACCGGCTTCAGCACCGACCCCATCGCGCACGCGTTCGCCCTCACCGCGCGCTGGGCTGGATTCGACCGCGCCTGGACGGTGGACTTCTTCTCGTCCATGCGCTCTGACGCCCCCAGCGCCAAATCCTTGCCTCTCCGCGCATACGTGCACGGCTCCGCGGGCGTGATCGGCTGGATGTGCAACGCGGTATTCGCAGCTCACGCCGCCGAAGCAGGGCGCCCGCTGACCCCGGAGCAGCGCGCGGAGACTGATGCGGGAGCCTACGCGCTGGGTAGCGCCTTCCAAAAGGTGAACTTCCTGCGGGATTACCAGGAAGATACGGTCGGTTTGCAGCGTTCCTATCTGCCAAAACTGACAGAGGAATCAAAGGCCAAGCTTGTCGCAGAGATCCGCGAGGAACTTGCCCAGGCTTGGGCGACCATGCACTTGCTGCCGCTATCCGCCCGCGTGGGCGTTGTCGGGGCGCACGACCTCTTCGCTGCGCTGAATGAGCGGCTCGCCCGCACCTCCGTCGAGCAACTAAAAACGGCCCGCGTACAAGTGCCGCGAGCCGAGAAGGCGAGGATTATCGCGCGTGCCCTCCCCCGCGCTGCACGCCTGCGTTAGGCGCGCGGCTAGCTCCAGCGCTAGCCGTTAGCGTTGCCGGCCTTCCAGGTATTCCACGGGATGTTCCAGTCGCCCAACCCGTCGACACCATTCAGAGTCTCTCCCTGGGTGTTCTTCACCTCAACAATGTCGCCACGCTTCATGTTGTTAAACACCCAGGCGGCGTTTTCCACGGACACATTCACACAACCGTGGGAAGTATTGGTGTTGCCCTGTGCGTACACGCTCCACGGAGCCGCATGGATGTAAATACCCGAGTAGCTCATCTGCGTCGCGTACTGCACGTCAGTCTTGTACGACCCCGCGCCGGTCAGGCCGAACGTCGAGGAATCCATGGTCAGTGTCTCAAACTGATCGCCGATGATGTACTTACCATTCGGCGTGGGGTACTCGTAGTCCCTTCCCAAGGAAACCGGCATAGTCTGCAGAGTCTTGCCGTTCTTCTTGATGGTCATCATCTTCGTGTTGTCATCCACGACCGCGCGCACGTCATCGCCGATAGTGAACTTTGCACTGCGGTCCTCACCGCCATACACACCTTCGCCGAGCTTGGTGCCATACAGGTTGGCCTTCACCTTCACCTTGGTGCCTGGCTTCCAATAGTCCTTGGGTCGCCAGCGGAGGTTCTGGGGCGAGATCCAGTAGAAAGCACCTTCCACCTTCGGCGTGGTCTCCACTGTGATGGCATCCTCGACTGCCTTGCGATCCTCCACTGGGGCGTCGAAGTACAGGGCGATGGTCTGTCCGATGCCAACGGTCGAACCGTCGAGCGGGGCCAGCGCGCCGTTGAGTGTCGTGGCCGGGGAGACGGTCGTAAAGGTCTGCTTAAGTTGCTTATCGCCGGACTTCGCGGTCAGGGTGTATGTGCGCGAGTAGCCGAGTTTCGTGGGCACGGTCCACTTGGTCTTGTCGTCGTTGTACTTGCCCTTAATTTTCTCGCCCGCGTCGTTCGTCAGCGAGACCTTGTCGATCTTCTGGCTACCTTTAACCTGCACATGCTCGGAGACGTCGACATCAGTGCCACCGTCCTTCATGTTGGAGGTCAGTTCGATGTTCTTCTTTTCGCCTTCACCGTCGCTCGTCGAAGCATTCGAACTGATCTTCGGATCGTCGTTATGGTCGATCGTGCACGATGCGGTGAAAGCGACCAGGGCAACGCTTAGCGACGCCGCAGTGATCCGTGAAAAGGTTTGACCCAAAACCTTGGTGCTGCGCAAGTCTTACTCCATGAGAGAAATGTGTGTGTAGAAAATGTGACTGTCCTAAACCATAACGGTTGCTGTTGGAGGAACGTTAGTGATTTGACCGGGTTTCAGCTGTTCGTAGCGTAAACGTTATAAACGGTGGCGATACCTCCTGGCTTGTATTCGTGCACTCGCTTCCGCCAGGCTGTCCACTCTTGCAGCTAACTTCTAGCCACGCTTGCGGACTGCCAATTATCCGCCCCGACCAGGCGATTTGTGTTGTACACACACCAAGGTATAAAGTTTTCCACGTTGCCGAGGCGCACAGCGCTTCGAATAACGCGGGCTATTAGCTCAATTGGCAGAGCAGCTGACTCTTAATCAGCGGGTTCGGGGTTCGAGTCCCTGATAGCCCACACTCTCACCCCCATCGGGATCTATCCCGGTGGGGGTTTTGTCTTACCTACCCGTTACCTTG
>NZ_JBSQBJ010000017.1:0-46328 GCF_055862885.1 Corynebacterium sp. p3-SID1761
TTGTGGTGTGTGGTCTGGGGTTATGGTGGCATGCGGACACACTTTTCTTTACTTAACCCAGTTAGCCCCGGAGTTTAGTAGCCTAGCCTTACCTAACATCTGCTACACGAAAAGATCACTCCCTCAAAGTGATCGCCACCTCTGGAGGCACCGGGATTGCGTCGCAGGCAGCCCGGGACAAATGGAAACTTCCCCCTCACGAGACAAGGTTCAACACGCACAACTATGGAACGCTCAGCCAATTCCGGTTCATACCGGGACAGCGTTGACGTGCTCGTCGCCGTCGTGGGCACGGACAGCGCATTCTGCGGAACCACACATGAACCTAGGAGAATGGGACATGAGGAAATAATGTTCGCCACCTCGCGTGTACTCGCCCGGCGACACGGATTATTGGTGGGAGGAACCGCCGGGGCAGCAATCCATGAAGGAGTGCAGACCTTGCAGACCTGCAGCGCGGTGCGGAGATGAAGGTAGCCGCGAGGTTGAGCTCCATGCAGAAGTATCGCGAAGTCCTGGGAATTTCTCTTCCCATCGCCGGGGTGCAGCTTGCTGGGGTAGCGCTGACCACCACGGACGTTCTGATGTTGCAATCCGTGGGCGTAATGGCGATCGCCGGCGGTGGCCTGGCGATGCAGCTCTACAACCAGATCCGCACGATGTGCGTGGGTATGGTGACAGCCAGCTCAAATCTCGTAGCCGAAGCTGCGGCAGAGATGGAGCGGAAGGATCCTTCAGATCCACCTTCCGAGGAAAGCGCGGAGAGGATCCGCCGAGCCGTGCGCTCCTCTTTCGCCGTGGGCACGGGTACTTCAATTCTCGGCGCGCTACTAGCCATCTCCTTCGGGGCACTGGTTCTTGCTCTGCCCATCGACGAGCAGGTCGCCCGTCTCACCTTCGCCATGACGCTCACATTGGCGCCGGGACTCATCCCTATGTTGTGGCTCAATGTCTTGCGCCAGTTCGCCGTAGGCATGCGGAAACCAGGCTCTCTTCTAGGCATCACACTGGTATCAATCTTCGTCAACATAGCTCTGAACTGGACATTTATGGCTTTGTCGACATCGGATGCATGGAAAGTGGCGGGCATCGGACTGTCCACGACTATCGTCCAACTATTAACCCTGTTGGCCTTCCGTGTGATAGTGCTGCGCTTACCCGAGTTGCAACCCTATTTTCACGTCTTTCCCCGCGCAGGCGATGGGGAGACTATACGCCACCTAGTGCGTCTCGGAGTACCAGTCAGTCTGACCTATGGCTCGGAGGCGGCGATTACAACAATCGCCGGATTGGTGATGGGAACCCTCGGTCCGCAGATGTTGGCGGCACATAACGTGGTAAACCAGCTGGCATACATCGTCTACCAGGTCTGCATCGGCTTCTCCCACGGCGGGTCGGTGCTCATCACGAGGGCACGAGCCGAAGGTGCCAACGCGGTACGCGCGGTGACCCGGCGCGTATTACTCGTCGTGGTCACGTACCTGGGGGTTATGGGCGCACTATGGCTCCTACTGGGGCGCTGGGTGCTGAGCCCGTTCCTGGGAGATGCCGACGCCACCACCTTCCATATCGCCGTCCTGCTTCTGTGCCTCGCGGTGTTGCAGCAGTTCTCTAAGGGAATTCAGAATGTGGCGGTGGGATTACTGAGAGGGCTCAAGGACACTACTTCCGGGCTGCGCTGCACTCTCATTGGATACTGGCTGGTCGGGGTACCCGGGATTCTGGTGATGGGCAAGCTCCTGAAATGGGAGGGCTACGGCGTGTGGTGGGGGTTGATTGTCGGCTTCGCCACCACTGCGGTGCTGCTACTACGAGCCTTTTTTCGACGCCTCGCTTCACTTAGCTAACGGGGGTGTGGGGCAGCGAAATGACGACATTCTCTTCCAAGCATTGCCATCTAAATAAGGTGTGACTAACCTAAGTAAGTCGACCCAAAGAAAGGAACGCAGTTGACCCTCACGTCACTTAGAACTCGCAGCCCCCGCTCCCCCATGCGCCCTCATTTTCGCCTAGCTCGCGCAGTCGTCTCAGCGGTCGCCGCCACCGGCCTTTTCATGACCGCCGCCTGTAGCGCCAGTGATGGAACGAACTCCGCAACCAACGGAGAAAAACAGCAGATCACCGACATCCTCGGGCGCAATGTCGAGGTTCCGAAGAAGGTTGAGCGGGTTCTCATGGGCGGACAGAGAATGCTCTACACCACCGCTATCCTCAACAAGGAAAACCCGCTCCAGGGGATCGTCGCCTGGCCCGATGACTTGCAGCAGAACGACCCCGGCACTTACAAGAAGTACCAACAGAGATTCTCCGAGATCGGGGATATTAAGCAGACCGGTGAGGTTTACGATGGCTCGATGTCCGTCGAGCAGGCCCTGGAATCCCGCCCAGATGTCTTCATTGTCTCCGCGAACAGTTTCGACGCCGCCCAAGACGCCGGCATCGTCGACGGTCTTAACAAGGCCGGAATCCCCACCGTCGCCGTCGACTACTTCACTGACCCAGTAAAAAACACCGCACCAAGTGTGCGCTTGCTCGGCAAAGTACTCGGGCACGAAAAGGAGGCGGAGAAGTACGCCCGGTTCTACGAATCCAAGGTGGACATGGTTCACGACCGGTTGGAAAAAGCCAAGGCCACTCCCACCCCAACCTTCCTTTGGCGAGCTCCCGGCTACTTCGACTGCTGCTCCACTTTCGCCAAGTCCAACCTGGCTCAATTAGTCACCGCAGCAGGTGGAAAGAACCTGGGAGACGACATGATTGAAGGTAAGCAAGGCCAAGTCTCCCCCGAAGCGCTGGCCGGAAAAGACCCGGACGTCATCATCGCCACCGGCGCTGACTGGACTGATGCCAAGCAGCAGCCAAAAAAGACTGGCTTTATCCCCCTCGGTTACGACGAGTCCGCCGATCAGGCAGCCCGGGATTTTCAGCGCGTCGTTAACGGGCAACCTGTCCTCAAGGAAATGCGAGCCGTCAAGGACAAGAGAGCCTACGCCGCGTGGCATCACTTCTACGACTCTCCGTACAACTACCTGGCCATCGAGTGGTTCGCCAAGGCCATGCACCCCGACCTGTTTGCCGACATTGACCCGCAGGCTGACATGAAGGAACTGCACGAAAAATTCCTCCCCGTGGAGGCGAGCGGCACCTTCTGGACTGGTTTGCCATGAGCCACGTCGCCCCGACACGGTCAATCCCTGCCGTAAACGGGAAGGATCACAAAGACAGCATCCCGCAACGTCAACGTCCCGGCGTGAGCTGGTACCGAGCAGCCAGCAGGCGCAAGGTGGCAATCATCGCCGGGCTCGCGGCTCTGCTATGTGCAGTCACCGCCACAGATTTCCTCATCGGCAGCAGCATGCCTGCTAATGAGGCGATATATGTGCTATTTCACCCCAGCGATTCCCGCCCTGTTGACCGACAGATCATCTTTGATATTCGCCTGCCAATGACCATCACGGCGGTCCTCATCGGCGCTGCCCTCGCTGCCGCTGGTGCAGAGATGCAAACCATCCTGGGCAACCCCCTCGCAGAGCCCTACACACTGGGTATTTCCGCCGCCTCCAGCTTCGGCGCCGCCTTCGCCACCGTCTCCGGATTCACCGCCGCAGGAATTGGTGCAACGCTGGGGATGGCCGGCAGCGCGTGGGTGTTCGGGATCGCAGCATGCGCGGTGATTGTCCTCTTCTCCCGGTCAAAGAGCGCCGGCACGCAGGGAATGATCTTGCTAGGCATTGCAATCGTGTTCCTTTTCGACGCTCTCCTGGCACTGATGCAATACCTCGCCTCGCAGACCCAGCTAGAACAGGTGGTCTTCTGGACGATGGGCAGTATCACGCGCGCCACGTGGCCCCAGATCGGCCTCCTGGCACTCGTCTCGCTGATCGTCATCGCGTTCTTCTACCGCAACGCGTGGACACTGACGGCGTTTCGAATGGGAGACGACCGCGCCAGGTCCATGGGAATCAACGTCAACAGGCTGCGCACGCTCACACTGGTGGGCGTCTCCCTCATGGCTGCGACTGCCGTTTCGATGGCCGGGACGATTGGCTTTATCGGCCTCGTCGGCCCGCACATCGCCAGGATGCTTGTCGGCGAGGATCAGCGCTTTTTCCTCACTACATCCATCTTCTCCGGGGCGCTCTTGCTTACCTCAGCCTCCGTGGTCTCCAAGCTGATCCAGCCCGGCGCGATCCTGCCCGTCGGCATCATCACGGCGATTGTGGGCGTGCCGGCGTTCGTCGTCCTCATCGTTCTGCGCCGCCCCCGAACCGTCTCCTCTCCAACCTAATACCCCCTCGCCGCGCCCACTTCTTCTCGCTCCAGCCCCTCCCTCACCCCAGAAAGGACAACCTCGTGGAACAGCCCGCCACGGTTCCGTCAGCCACCGCGCTGCAGGTCACCGACCTCAGTTTTTCCCACGGAGCAGCGCAGATCCTGAATGGCGTGTCTCTTCCGGGGATCAACGCCGGAACCGTCACCGCCCTTGTAGGCCCCAATGGCGCTGGTAAATCCACCCTGCTGCGCTGCATGGCTCAGCTGTGCCGATTCAGTGGCAGCGTCACCGGACCTGACGCGGTTTATTTGCCACAGGATCCCCCGCCGGAAAGCACCCTTACAGTGTTTGAATCGGTGCTACTGGCGCTCCAACACTCCCGCACAGGGTTCAGAGGATTGCGAGTGGCCACAACTACACAGGATCGAGTCAGTACGGTCCTCGCACGACTGGGTCTGGAAAACCTCCAAGCCCGGACGATGTCCCAGCTATCCGGTGGGCAGCGCCAACTGGTGAGCTTCGCCCAGGCGATCGTGCGCCGACCCCAAGCCCTATTGTTGGACGAACCAACCAGCGCCCTCGACCTACGCAATCAGCTGACACTGATGAAGCATATCTGCACCTACGCCGTCGAGGCGCCCGCAGCGGTAGTGGTCACGATGCACGACTTATCGCACGCAGCGCGTTTCGCCGATCGTATCGTAGTGCTCCACAATGGCACCGTTTACTCACACGGAGCCGTGGAGGAAGTACTCACCGAGAACATGTTGCGAGAAGTCTACCGAGTCGATGGAACTGTCACGCCCACCGGCGATGGGAGTGTAGCGATCACCACGTCAAGAGCCATTTGAGGGTCTGCTAAACTTGGCGAGTCACATAAATTTTTTCCGTTCATGTTCCGACGTGACGGACCGCCCAATTTTTTCTAGCCCCCGGAGCCACACTCCCGCGCATCTTGGGGACACTAGGAGCGATCGATCGGCTCCGTAGTTCGGGACGTTGAAGGCGATTATGTGTTTGCCTAAGAAATCGTCGTCGAACTCGTTGGTTAGGGTGTTGTAGACACGTGGCATTGTTGGCCGTCCCCGTCACCATAGCGGTGGCACTCATCCTCGTCCCCCTGTTGGTCAAGACTCTTGACCGAAACGCCGGCTGGCCCTTGGGCCTGACTTTCCTGGCGCTCGCGGGGTACGTGATCAAACATGCCGACCCGGTCTTGAATGGCGAGACTGCCACGTGGTCTGTCACCTGGATCCAAAATTTCCTATCCGGAGCGGGCGGCGCAGGTAACGCAAGCGTGGGCGCAGCATCCACGGGCAACTCAACAGCCCTCGATCTGTCTCTGAAGATGGACTCTCTGGGGCTGTTCTTCACCCTCCTGGCTCTCCTTATCGGTGCCGTGGTCTTTATCTACTCCGCCGCCTACCTGCACAGGGGCGACAAAATCATGAGCTTCTACGTGCTCATGACCTCGTTTATGCTGGCAGTTCTACTACTGGTACTGGCGGACGACGTAGCGCTGCTGTTCATCGGCTGGGAGCTTGTCTCCCTGGCTTCGTTCTTCCTTATCGCCCGCTCGGGTTCCGGCGGCGAGGCCGGTTCGATCCGCACCTTGCTGCTGACCTTTGTCGGTGGTCTGTTCCTGCTGGCGGCACTCGGTATCGGTGTGGTCACCACGGGCACGACGGATCTCACAGCCATGCTGCACTCCCCCGCCTGGGACGGCCAGGACGTGCGTCTGGCTATCGTCGCCGTCCTTATCGCCCTTGCCGCGTTTTCAAAGGCCGCACAAATCCCCTTCCACTTCTGGCTGCCCGAGGCCATGGCCGCTGACACCCCGGTCTCTGCCTTTCTGCATGCCGCCGCCGTCGTGAAGGCGGGCGTGTATCTGCTGCTGCGCTTCTCCGGCCTCTTCGAGGGCGTCATGGCCTGGCATACGCTGCTCATCGTCATCGGCATGACGACCGCCATCATGGGCGCCGTGTTCGCGATCCAAAAGACGGATCTAAAGAAGCTCACCGCCTACTCCACTGTCTCCCAGTTGGGCTGGATCGTCGCGACCATCGGCGTGGGCACTCCCTTCGCTATCAGCGCCGCGCTGGTTCATACCGCCGCCCATGCGTTGTTTAAGTCCTCCCTGTTCATGATCGCCGGTGTGGTCGACCACCAAGCCGGGTCGCGCGATATTCGCCGCCTTGGCCCGCTGTGGCGCCAGATGCCTTTCACTTTCGTTTCCGCTGTGATCGCGGCGGCGTCAATGGCAGCGATTCCCCCAACCTTCGGCTTCGTTTCGAAGGAAGGCATGCTCACTGCCTTCGAAGATGCGCCACTGAGCAATGTGGGCGTCATCGTCCTGCTGGTCGCGGCGGGTATCGGCGCACTTGCCACGCTCGTGTACTCCGCCCGCTATGTGCTGGGTGCCTTTGTCGACGGGCCCAAGGATGTCTCGCATGTCAAGGAAGCCCCGGTGAATCTATGGCTGCCTGCCGTGCTGCCCGGCGTGCTATCGCTGCCGGTTGTCGCGTTCATGGGTATCTTCGATGAGACGATCGATCAGGTGGTGGAGGCTACAGGGCTCGGCCATGCGCATACGCACTTAGCGCTCTGGCATGGACTGACGGTGCCTTTGGGTATCTCTGTCGCGGTACTGGTCGTGGGTCTTATTGTTGTTATTTATCGACGCCCCCTGCTCCAGCCGCTCGAGGGCAAGCGACTCGGGGTGGCAACGGGCGCGGAGATGATTACCGCATTCATCGAACGTTCCACGAAGTTCGGGCGCGCTTTTGGCCGCCTGGCGAACTCTGTGAACCCCAACCGGCACGTGGTGTGGATCTTCTCCATGCTGATTCTGCTGGCGGGCTTTGCTCTGCTGGGGCCGGGGCGTATCGAGGGTCTGGCGGATTTGAGCCCGCGGGTCGAGGGAATCGACAACGTCGTCGACTTGGTGGGGCTGGTGATCGTTGGCTTGGGTGTATTGGCGATGATCGGAACGCGTTCGCGTCTGGCCTCCGTTGTGCTGGTTGGCATCGTTGGCGCGGGTGTTTCCTGGGTCATGCTGACCTTGGGCGCACCTGATGTGGCTACGACCCAGCTGCTGGTTGAGTTCTGCGTGGTGGTCATCATGATGCTGGTTATCCGCCACCAACCGCGCTTGTACCTGCGCGAAGGAGCCAACCGCACGCGCTTCGCCACGGTTCTGGCTGTGCTCGTTGGCCTAGTTACTTTCCTCGGCTCGTGGCTGCTTATCGGCCGCCACGACAAACCCGAGATCGCACAGTGGTACCTGGAAAAGACCCCGGAGATCTCTGGCGGCAACAACGTCGTCGCCGTCATCCTGGTGGAGTTCCGTGCTTTCGATACTTTGGGCGAGCTGTCGGTGCTGGGCATGGCGGGCATTGTGATTGCCGCACTGATCAAGTCCATCCCGCGATCCCCGGTTCCGGGCTATGGCCCGGGTTCTACCGCAGAGCTATTCCGCGCGCCTGGTTCCACTCGGTTCCCGGATGTCCACAAGGTTCCGGAGCTGGCACCGTTTTACTCCAAGTACCTGCGTTCCACGCACTTGAACTCAATTAACTCCCGGATGACGCTATATCCGTTGATCCCGATCCTGGCGCTCTTGTCTGCCGCGACGTTCTGGCGCGGGCACCAGGCTCCGGGCGGCGGATTCGTCGCCGCCCTGATCGCGGCCTGTGGCATCTTCATGTACTACCTGGCGCAGGCTCGGGCGAAGAAGATGTTCACTGACCAGGTTGCCTACACCTTCGTCGGTGCCGGTATGGCGATGGCACTGATCACCGGCTTGATCGGCTACATCAGTGACGGCTTCCTCGCCCCCATCCACGGAGAGATTCTGGGGCAGCACGTATCCACCTCGCTGATTTTCGACGGTGGTGTGTACTTGGCAGTGCTCGGCCTGGTGGTCATTGTTATCAACCAGATGGGTGGTCGCGAGCGGCCGGGTACGGACCCGGCAACGCTGAAGTCGAAATTCCGTGCCCAGAACGCGAAACAGAAGATGGGGTTGAACTCCAAGGGCAAGCGCCCCGCCCCTATCGAGGGCAAGGAAACCCCGGCCAAGAAACCTTCGCCAGTCGCCGTCACCGTTGGTGGCAGCAATATTCCGTTGAATCCTTCCCAGGTATCAGCCGCTGCAAAGGCGGAGGAAGAAGCCCACCGGGCAGAGCGCGAAGCGGCCCGTGCACCGGTGCCGACGCAGAAAGACAACGGGACTGTGCAGGCAGATGAGCCTGACGGCGTCACCAATGAAGAACCAGACGAGCAGAAGGGAGAGCAACAGTGATCATCGCAGCCATCATCGCCATCCTGGTCGCCGGCGGCGTGTACCTGGTGATGCAGCGTGGAATGCTGCGAATCATCATGGGCATCACGCTCTTGGGCCACGGTGTGAACCTGCTGATCCTCGCCGCGGGCATTGGCGCGTGGCGCACGGATCCCCTCATGGATCGGGCTACCCCGGAGCAGGCTGCCGACCCGCTGCCGCAGGCGTTCGTGCTGACCGCGATCGTGATTTCAATGGCTTCCACCGCCGTCATGCTCGCCATGGCCGCGCTTGGCCGCGACGATGACACTATCGGCACCGATGACGTAGAGACCGCCTCCCGCCGACTGCGCACCCTGCAGACGATGGGGTGGAAGAACTACGAGGAGGCCAAGACGCACGGCGGTGTGGTCGAGGAGCACAAGTCCAAGAAACTCGGCGCGAACGACTACACCGAGGTGCATTCAAGCGCGGACGAAGATGGCCTACAGGAGGGACAGAAGTAATGACCGGAAGCTCCCTACTTAGCCTGTTTATCGCCGTTCCACTGCTCTCTGCTGCCGTCGCTGCGATGGCTCCATGGAGTGCTGTGCGTCGCGCACTCGGCCTGCTGGTGCCCATGTTCGGCATCGGCGCTAGCCTGTGGGTACTGACCAAGGTCAGCGAACCCCATACGGTGATGGTCGATAACGTCGGCGGCTTTATCGGTGGTATCTCCATCCCCCTGGCCGCCGACAATCTGGCGGGCATCATGATCCTGACGACCTCCGTCGTCGCTCTTGTCGCCAATTGGTTTGCCGACGTGGTTGGGGAGACACGAACCCGCTTCTACCCTGCCCTCACCCTGATGCTTATCGGCGGTGTGTGGGGTGCGTTGCTTACCGCGGATCTGTTCAACCTCTTTGTGTTTATCGAGGTCATGTTGATGCCCTCCTTCGGCCTGCTGGCCATGACGGGCACGTGGGCACGCCTGGCCGCGGGCAGGATGTTCATTGTCGTGAACCTGGTGACCTCCCTGCTGCTGCTCTCCGGCGTGGTGCTGGTCTATGCAGTTGTGGGCACCACCAACCTCGCGGCTCTGGCGGGCGCCGCCGGGCCGCGCGGCACCGAATTCGCCGAGGGAGTGTTCGGCAATCAATGGCAACTGGTAGTCCCCCTTGGCATGGTGCTGCTAGCACTTGCCGTTAAGTCGGGTGTGGCGCCAGTCCACACCTGGCTGCCCCGCGCCTACCCCTCAACTTCCCCCGCGGTGATGGCACTATTCTCCGCCCTGCATACCAAGGTCGGCATCTACGCCATCTTCCGCGTGTACCTAACCGTCTTCGAGGGGGATCCCACCTGGTCGTGGGCCATCCTGGTGATCATGGTGCTGGGCATGCTGATCGGTGGCTTTGCCGGCCTTGGCGAAACTACAATGCGCAGCGTCCTTGCCTATCAAATGGTCAATGGCATCCCATTCATCCTGATCAGCCTGGCGTTCTTGAGCGATAATGCGCGCCTGATGATCAGCGCCGGGCTGTTCTACATGCTGCACCACATGATCGTCGCCGGGGCACTGATTATGGCCTCCGGCGCGATCGAGGAGACCTACGGTTCCGGCCGTGTGCGCAAACTGTCGGGCCTGCTACGCCGCGACCGTTTCGTCTCCATTGTCTTCGCCGCAGGCGCCCTGGCGATTGTCGGCCTACCTCCGTTCTCCGGCCTTTGGGGCAAACTCGCCCTCGTCTTCGGAGTAGCTCAGGACGGTACATGGAAGACATGGGTAGCCATCGGCGCGATCATCATCTCCTCAATTGGTGCCCTGGTCTCCATGATCTACGTATGGCGCGAGGTGTTCTGGGGACGACAAATGAACGCCAACGAAACCAACCCGGAGCTGCGCGTGCCGAGCCGCTACGTATGGCCGTCGGCAGTGATGATGCTGATTTCCGTCGGCATGTTCATCGGTGCCGGTCCGGTCTTCCAGCAGATCAACAAAGCCGCCGACAACCTAACCGATACGACGGCCTACGTTGAAGCGGTGCTCGGCGATCCAGACGAGGCCATCGGCGTAGTTCTGCCGCCCGGGCCAAGCGGATTGGATAACGTCCCTACGGACGCTCGGAGTTCGACGAACGATGACGCCCTTAAGGAGCGTGTCGAAAGGGAGAACCAAGAGCAACCGACCCAGCACGGGGAGGAACACTAAGCCATGGCAAAGTTCAGTATTGTCCACGCGGTGAAATCCACCGGCCACGCGCTGTGGTACGCCACCTGGTTGACGGGGCAGATCATCAAGGAATCTGTAGTGATGGCCATCGATACCCTCGGCACTGGCCGCAATATCGCACCGGTGGTGATCTACTACCCGTTGCGCGTAACCAGCGAGCGGGATATCGCCGCTTTCATCGCTTCGATCACCATGACCCCCGGCACCCTGTCCTTGGGTGTAACCGGCCCGAAAGAGGTTGACTACGACGCGGTGGCGGGCGAACGCAACTCAAAGGACGCATTCGCCGTAGCCCGTTCGGAATTCAACACTCACGGTTTGTACCACGTACAACGCTTCCTGGCAGTGCACGCCATGTACGGTTCAGATCCCCAGGAACTGCTGGATAGCTTGGCGGATATGGAGGAGCACCTCGCTCCTTCGGTGAAGGAAAAGCCGCTGAATTTCGATGTGCAGTACCTGGTGGAGAAGGGGCGCCCCGGTCCGCGCGGTTTCCGAGGTTCCCGTGGCGGCCGCGCCTCCGACGAGACGGTTTTCGATGTGGAGAAGGTGGATTCCACCCCACACGCCGCTGCCTTCGTTGCCGCGATCCTGCAGTCTGATGAGGAAGAGAAGAACCCCTCCGACGTGCGGGAAATGGATCGAAAGGAGCGCTACGAAATCGCCCGCCGAAATGCGGAACGCGCCAAGGCGCGGATCTCGAACGCCACCCCCGATATTGATACTTTCCGCGGGGACAACCTGGGGGCGTCGCAACCCGACCGGGAGGGCCGCACCAAACCCGGAGAGACTTTGTACGATCCGCTGTATCCGAAGGAACACCCAGGCAGAGCCAAGAAAACCCCGAAGCAGAAAGGCAAGTAGATGGAGCCCAAGGACCTACTCAACATCCTGGTGAGCATCGCCGCCGCCATCGTTGTTATCGCCCTGTTTACGGTGCTGTGGCGCGCGGTGTCTACCCATAATGACGCCCGCCGCGCCGTCCTTTCCGACATGGTATTCATGGCGATGGCCGGGTTGTTCCTGTGCTATTCGATCTTTCACCGCACAGCAATCACCTACGAGGTCGCGCTCTTCGCCGGATTGTTCGGCGCACTGTCGACGATCGCTTATGCCCGCATCATTTCCCGAGGGAGGCGCTAAATGTCCACCACACTCCTCGCCGCTGCCGGCGACATGGTCGAGTTCAGTGAGCCCGGGTGGCTCGGCGCAATTACCGCAGGTGTGCTTGCCATTCTGGGGTCCATCTTTATCTTTGTTTCTGCCCGCGCGATGTACCTTGCTCCGGACGCCCTCAGTCAGGTCAACATGGTAGGTCCAGCTGTCGGCGTGGGACTTCCGCTGCTGATCTGCTCCAACCTTGTGTACTCCTGGTCGACGGAGGGATTCATTCTAGGTGAGCTGATCCGCGCCATTGTGGCTATTACCGCATTGCTGGTGGTGGGTGCTGTCGGCTCGTATGTGATGGGCCGTGCGCTGCACGCCACGCACTGGGATCACACGGTGCCGCTGTCTGGCGGTCAAAAAGCGAAGGAGCCGAAGTAGCCTTCCAGGCAGAGCGAGATTCCCAGTCTCGCAAACATCAAGGGAGCCAGCGCCCACGCAAAGGTTGGGGGCTGGCTCCCTTGTTTTGGATTCGCTGTACGGGGGTCTCCCGCGAAAGCTAAAAACTCTTAGCCGACGACGGCAACGGCTTCCACGTCGATCTCACCGCGCATGGCCTTGGAGTAAGGGCAGAACGCGTGTGCGTCAGCGACCAGCTCATCGGCCTTAGCCTGATCCACGCCGAAGATGGTGGCGGTGATCTTCGCGGACAGACGGAAGCCCTCCGGAACCTTGTTCAGGGAAGTTTCGACGGTAACCTCCGGGGTCTGCTCCATCTCGACGCCGGCTTCCTTGATGGTCTTCTGCAGAGCGCCGTTGAAGCATGCTGCCCAACCGGCGGATACAATCTGCTCCGGGTTGGTGCCCTCGCCGGAACCACCCAGTGCCTGCGGCGGGCGAACGTCCAGATCGATCTGACGGTCATCGGTAGCGACGTGGCCGTCGCGGCCACCGCCGGTAGAAATTGCCTTTGCTGTGTACAGTACGTCGCTCATGTGAAGAACAGTCCTTTCTTCAATCTGCTTGTCGAAGTGATCTCTAGCGTTATTTCTAAAGCTCGCTCTGGGCGGGGTGATCTTGTCGCCACCGCTCGGCGCCCAGCCTACGTGAACTCGCTTACCTCGCGCCTCCGCATGGCTCCGGGGGCGTATGGCGCCTACTTACTGGTGAAGATCTCCTTCACCCGGTCGCGCAGGTTCTCGTCCACCTTGCCCCAGTAAGTCCAGCACTGTTCTGCCACCTGGTCAGATACACCCTCCATAGCGCCTGCGATATTGCCGGCGAGGCGCTCCCGGGCAGCGTCATCCAAGACCTCGCGCACCAGCTGGCCTGCCTGGATAAAGTCATCATCCTCCGGGTGGCGGACATAGGCGCCACGGGTGAGGTCGGTGCCGTGCAGGTCATCAAACAGACCCAACTCCTCGGCGGCAGTGCGGGCGGATTCTTGGCCCCGGCCAAAGCCGTACTGTGACTCACCAGCACCAACTCCCTGCTCGACGGCGCCGGAACCATCGTTGACGTCGTTGGCGCCCTCGGGGCGCTCGAAGCGGTTCGGGGAGTACACGGGCGTACCTGCCGGTGGGAACTCCTGGTTACCCGCGCCGTCCTTGGCCGTGTAGTAGTTCTTCTCTGCCACCACGGAGCGGTTAGAAGGCAGCTGGTGGAAGTTCACACCCAGTCGGTAGCGCTGCGTATCGGCATAAGCGAAGGCGCGAGCCAGCAGCATCTTGTCCGGGGATAGGCCGATACCCGGCACGAGGTTCGAGGGTGCAAAAGCAGCCTGCTCGATCTGCGCGAAGAAGTTCTGCGGGTTCTCGTTGAGCGTGAAGTGGCCGACCGGGATCAACGGGTAATCCTTCTGCGACCACGTCTTGGTCAGGTCGAAGGGGTTCCAACGGTAGCCCTCGGCCTCGGCAACAGGCATGATCTGTACCTTTACATCCCACGTCGGATAGTCACCACGCTCGATGGCGTCATAAAGATCCTGGCGTGAAGAATCGAAGTTACCGGAAGCAATGACCTCGGCGGCTTCGTCATCGCTGTAGAACTTCCAACCCTGGCGGGTCTTGAAGTGGTACTTCACCCAGAAACGCTCGCCGGCAGAGTTAATCCACTGGTAGGTGTGGGAGCCGAAGCCGTCCATGTGACGGAAATCGGTCGGGATACCGCGATCACCCATCAGATAGGTCACTTGGTGTGCGCTCTCCGGGGAGCGGGTCCAGAAGTCCCACTGCATATCCGCCGAGCGCAGACCGGAATCCGACAGGCGCTTCTGGGAACGGATGAAGTCGGGGAACTTAATGCCATCGCGCAGGAAGAACACCGGGGTGTTGTTGCCCACGATGTCGTAATTGCCTTCCTGGGTGTAAAACTTCAGCGAGAATCCGCGCACGTCGCGTACCGCATCGGGGAAGCCCTGCTCGCCTGCAACGGTGGAGAAGCGGGCCAGCATCGGGGTCACGCGACCCGGCTGGAACAGATCGGCCTTGGTGTACTTGGAGACATCCTCGGTGACGGTCAGCTCGCCGAAGGCGCCGGAACCCTTGGCGTGCACATTGCGCTCTGGGATGCGCTCGCGGTTGAAGTGCGCGTGCTTTTCCACCAGGTGCACGTCGGACAGCAGCAGCGGGCCTTGCTCGCCCACCGTCGCGGAGTGCTCCTCGGTGCTGACCGGGGAACCGTTCACGTTGGTCGAAGCTCCGGAGTAGGGGCACACGCCGCGGGACGCAACGTCCTTCGCGGATGTGATGGCCTCTGTGCTGTTGTGTTTGTCGTTTGTAGCAGTCATGGGTACCTCCTGATACCTGAGTCGGCTCTTCAACCCACCTTGCCAGAATTCCGCGCACCGCGTGTTAGGATCACTCCATGACCAGCCAGGCACCAGACAGCCAGGCACGCGATGCCGCTGTCACCGATCTCGCCCTGCGCGCCGCCAGTGGCGACCGCCAGGCACTCACGAAATTTATTTCTGCAACACACGACGACGTCTGGCGCCTCCTGGCACACCTCGCAGATACAGACCGCGCGGATGACCTAACGCAGGAGACCTACCTGCGGGTTTTAAGTGCCCTCCCCCGTTTCGCTGCGCGTTCCACGGCACGCACCTGGATCCTGTCCCTAGCCCGCCGCGTGTGGGTCGATAGTGTTCGCCACGATATGGCTCGTCCTCGCAGCTCTGCCATGGAGATCGAGGACGCCACCAGCTCCACTCCCGCCGCCGAGACCACTGGCGGTCAGAGCTGGGCGGAATGGGTGGACACCCGCACCCTCATCGACCGGCTCGAAGCCGACCGGCGCGAGGCCCTGATCCTTACGCAGGTACTGGGCTACACCTACGCCGAGGCCGCAAAGATCGCGAATGTGCGCGTCGGCACGATCCGTTCCCGTGTAGCTCGCGCACGTGCGGATTTGGTTGAGATGGCCGGCGAGGGGCACGGTGGCGTCACCAAGGAAGGGCAGAAGAGCCCGAAGCGCCGCTTCGGGGTGGCCTAGCTTTATATAAGGTGGCGGGCATGAGCACCATCGCCTTTTCTCACCGCATTCCTTTGGGCTTGGACGACGTCTGGGCGCTGCACGGGCGCCCAGGAATCGTTCGTCGTCTGACGCCAGGTTTCACGCGCATGAAACTCATCGAACAGGCAGAGTCCCTGCGCGATGGGGTGACGACGTTTGCGCTGCCCGGCGGGGTGACCTGGGTGGCACAGCACCAGGCTGGAGGTTATGAGGGAGCTGCACCGGATCGGCGGGCTTTTCGCGATGTGTGCGCAACCCCGGCACTCGGCACGCTCACGGGGTGGGAGCACACACATGAGTTCCGGGCTGCGGACACACAAGGCAAGGCAGCGGCGACAGTCATCACTGACACCGTGCACACCAATCTGCCGAGGTGGGCTGCGAAAAAGGCTTTTGAGGGGGTGTTCGCATATCGGCAGAACCAGCTGCAGGCTGATGTGCAGCACTTGAAGTTCGCCCGGCGTTTGCACGAGGATCCACTACGCATCGCGGTCACTGGCTCTGGTGGCTTGGTAGGAACGCAACTGTGCGCACTATTGGAACTGGCGGGGCATGAGGTAATTCGTCTGCAGCGCGGCAATGGCAGCGCCCACGGCGCTGGGGGTAAGGGCTTAAGCGATACGGTGCGGAAGTGGAACCCAGAAAACCCGGCGCGCGGTCTGCTCGACGGAGTGCACGTACTGATCCACTTGGGTGGCCACCCCATCGCAGGCCGGTTCACCGACCAGCATGTGGCGAAAGTACGCGATTCGCGGTTGGGCCCGACCGAGAAGCTGGCGCGACTGGTGGCGGAAACCCCTAGCGTGGAGACGATGGTGTGTGCCTCTGCCGTCGGGTTTTACGGCAATGATCGCGCCACCCTCGCGGACGAATCCGCAGAACAGGGCGGTGGCGTATTGGCGGAAATCGTAGCGGGTTGGGAGCAGGCAACCGAACCGGTTCGTGCAGCGGGTAAGCGGGTAGTAAATGTTCGCAGTGGGCTGGTTTTGGGCGGCGGTTCCCAAATGCTGGATTTACTGCTCACCAGCGTGCGCATGGGCGGTGGGCATCTAGGTGACGGCAGCCAGCACTTCGCATGGGTGGCTCTGGACGATGTGGTGGATGTGTACCACCGTGCGGCCATCGACCCGAACCTTCACGGCCCGGTAAACGCGGTGGGCCCGCAAGTGCTGACGAATGCCGAGTTCACACAGATCCTGGCGAAGGTCGGAGGTGGTTTCCCGCTGATCCCCGTGCCCAGACAGGCCCCGGAAGTACTACTGGGAAAGCAGGGCGCTAGAGAGCTGGCCTTGGCCGACCAACACGTGGTGCCGAAGCGCCTGGAGGAACTGGGCCACCCATTCCGCTACCGCACTGCGGAGGCTGCGCTGTGGCACGAACTGGGGCGAGAAGACGCGCAGCTGGTTTAAGGAATGTCAGGTAGCTAGGGCTAGGCTTGTCTACATGAGCACGAGCGCCAGCAACCAGCCCATCGCCCCCGACTCCGCTCTCCTTCTGCTGTCTTTCGGCGGCCCGGAGAAGTCCGAAGACGTGGTGCCCTTCCTGGAAAACGTCACACGTGGCCGTGGCATCCCCCGCGAACGCCTGGAAAAGGTAGGCGAGCACTACTTTGCGCTTGGTGGCCGCTCCCCGATCAACGACCAAAATAAGCAGCTGATTCGCAATATCGAGGCTGAGCTTTCCCAGCGCGGCATCGACCTTCCCGTCTATTTCGGCAACCGCAATTGGGAGCCTTATGTAGAGGACACGCTGCAGCAAATGACCCGTGATGGCATCCGCCACGTCTACGTATTCGCCACCAGTGCTTGGGGTGGTTACTCGGGTTGTTCGCAGTACCAGGAAGATCTGCGCAGGGCGATCGATGCGTGCGAGAAAGCTGGCCTGCAACCCCCGACCGTGGAGCGAATTCCGCAGTTCCACTCCCACCCTACTTTCATCGCAGAGTTCTCCCAGGCAGTGGATACTGCCCGCGCTCAGCTGCGGGCTGACTATGGCGCAGACATCGCGGAGGAGGCTGACCTGATCTTCACCGCGCACTCCGTGCCGACTGTGGCGGATAAGGCCGCCGGTCCGCATAAGTTCGGCGGGAATCTGTACTCCCAGCAGGTGTTGGATGCTTCGCGCTTGATTCAGCAGTCCAGCAGCTTCGCCGACCACCCCGGCAGCGGCGCGGATTACGGCTGGACCGGCCATTTGGCTCGGCACGATAACGTCGGCGGCCGCGGGGATGGCCCTGCTCACACGGGTGAAACGGTAGGGGTTGATGTCGGCGTCGGCACGAACCTCGACGTCGAGGTCGTGTGGCAGTCACGTTCCGGCTCCCCGCATGTGCCGTGGCTTGAGCCGGATGTGTGCGACCATATTGAGGCGCGCGCTGCGGCTGGCAATAAACGCGCTATCGTGCTGTGCCCGGTCGGTTTCATTACCGATCACGTGGAGGTGCAGTGGGACCTGGATACCGAGGCACGCGATGCCGCTGCGAAGGCGGGCATCCCCTTCGTGCGTGTTGCCACTCCGGGCTTGACCGCCGGTTTCGCCGAGATGGTCGTCGATCTTGTTGTTGGTAGCGACGCCCCCAGTTCCAACCTCTCTGAAGATCAGCTGGCCGCGCGAAACCTGGCGGCACGAGTGGTCGGTGAACTGACCACGGTTCCGGATTTCGGCCACACGTTCAACGGCAAGCCGTGTGCTCCGGGCTGCTGCGGTAGCGAGGTTTAGCCGCTAAACCAGCAGCTCCGCGATCTGAATGGTGTTCAGAGCCGCGCCCTTGCGCAGATTGTCGCCAGCGACGACCAGCACGAGGCCACGATTGCCGTCGACGGTCTGATCCTGGCGGACGCGTCCGACCAGGCTCTCGTCGATGCCCGTGGCAGCCAGTGGGGTGGGGACGTCCACTACCTTCACACCCGGAGCCTCGGCCAGCAGCTCGCGGGCGGTATCCGGGGTGATCTCGCGGTCGAATTCTGCGTGGATCGTCATGGTGTGACCGGTGAAGACGGGCACGCGGACACAGGTGCCAGCGACGCGCAGTTCGGGGATTCCCAGAATCTTGCGGGACTCGTTGCGCAGCTTCTGTTCCTCATCGGTTTCCTCGGAACCATCGTCCACGAGATTGCCAGCCAGCGGCAGTGCGTTGAAGGCAATGGGCGCTACATATGGCTCCAGGTTGTCGGCGTGCAGGGCAGAGCCGTCGTGGACCAGCTTACGCAGCCCCTCGGACTGATCGGCCTCGCCATTGTCGGCCTCGCCGTTGACATCACTGCCCAGGTTATCCAGCACCTGACGCACCAGCGCGTCCACTCCGGCCAGTCCAGAGCCGGAAACCGCCTGGTAGGAGCTGACGTGTAGGCGATTCAGCCCCGCGGCCTTGTGCAGTACGCCCAGCACGGGCATGGCAGCCATGGTGGTGCAGTTCGGGTTGGCGATGATTCCCTTTAGGGTGTGCTTGGCATCCTCCGGGTTGACCTCGGAGACCACCAGCGGCACCTCCGGGTCCTTGCGGAATGCCGAGGAGTTATCAACGACGATCGCACCAGCTTCAGCGAAGCGCGGGGAGTGCTCGCGGGACGTTCCGCCGCCTGCGGAGAACAGGGCAATGTCGATACCACGCAAATCCTCAGTGGCGGTGGCTGCGACGTCTTCGACGACGATCTGCTCGCCACGGAACTCTAGGGCCTTACCCGCCGAGCGGGCGGAGGCGAAGAATCGCACCTTGTCCGCCGGGAAGTTCCGCTCGACGAGAATGTCGCGCATGACGCGGCCCACTTGGCCGGTTGCTCCAACGACGGCGATGGTGGTCATTCGGGGATCTACCTCTTCTATCTTTCGGGGTGTTGCTTAGCGCTCTTCAGCTGCCCATGCAGCACATGTGAGCTGCTGTTTTGACTACTTTAGCGTCCCGTCCCAGCGTACACAATGGCTTCTTCATCGCCACCGAGCTGGAAACGATCGTGGATAGCGCGTACGGCCTTGTCCACGTCGGTGTCGCGGATCAGCACGGAGATGCGAATCTCGGAGGTGCTAATCAGTTCGATGTTGACACCTACATCGCGCAGAGCCTCGCAGAAGTCGGCGGTTACGCCGGGGTGGGACTTCATGCCCGCGCCGACCAAGGACACCTTGCCCACGTGATCGTCGAAGATGAGGTCCTGCCAGTCGTTTTGCTCCTTGATGGTCTTCAACAGCTGCATCGCGCGGGTTGCATCCGTGCGTGGGCAGGTGAAGGTGATGTCGGTGCGGTTGTTGTCGATCTTGCTGATGTTCTGCACGACCATATCGATGTTGATTTCCGCATCAGCGATGGCACGGAAAACCTTCGCCGCTTCCCCCGGGGAGTCCGGGATACCGAGGACGGCGATCTTAGCTTCAGAGCGGTCGTGGGCCACGCCGGTGAGTACTGCTTCTTCCATGGGAATATCCTCCATTGATCCAGAGACGAGGGTGCCGATGTCGGTGCTGTATGAGGAGCGAACGCGCAGGGGCACATCGAATGCGCGAGCGTACTCCACACTGCGCAGCATCAGCACTTTCGCACCGACGGCTGCCATTTCCAGCATTTCTTCGAAAGAGATCGTGTCGAGCTTCTTCGCATTCGGCACGATGCGCGGATCCGCGGTGTACACGCCGTCGACGTCGGAGTAGATCTCGCACACATCGGCGTTGAGCGCGGCGGCGAGCGCGACGGCGGTGGCATCCGATCCGCCACGGCCCAGGGTGGTGACATCGCGCGTCTCGCGGTTCACACCTTGGAAACCCGCGACCAGGCAGATCTTCCCGTTGTCCAACGCTTCCTGCACGCGCCCCGGCGTCACGTCGACGATGCGCGCGTTGCCGTGCCGCTCGGTGGTCAGCACACCTGCCTGGGAACCGGTGAAGGACTGCGCTTCGGCACCGAAGGAGTTAATAGCCATGGCGACCAACGCGTTAGAGATGCGCTCACCGGCGGTCAGCAGCATGTCCATCTCGCGTGCGGGCGGCACGGGGTTGACCTGTTCGGCAAGCTCCAGCAGATCATCGGTGGTGTCTCCCATGGCAGAGCACACGACGACCACGTCGTTTCCCTGCTTCTTGGTTTCCACGATTCGCTCGGCTACGCGCCGGATCCTCTCCGCGCTTTCCAGCGAGGAGCCGCCGTATTTCTGAACGATGAGCGCCACTGGTTGTTGCCACCTTCCGGTTCTAGTCTTAATCAGATTTTAGACTAGTTGGTCTGTTTGGTTGAGGCTAGGTTTCGGGGAACTATTTCTTCTTTATGACGCCCCACCCCAGACAATCACATGCGCCACTTACGTAACACGCGCGCCACTGACCAATAATCGACTCCCCTCCCCGAGTCCGATACAGTTACCCCAGTAAAGCTTTGAGAAAAACGCAGTACAGATAACAACGCAGTACAGATAACACAGCAGATAGAAACGGCATAGAAAAGGTAAGGGGGCGCGATGATCGAAAACAACGCTCTTGCAGTTGTTTTCGCCCTCGGCTCAGCCCTCACCATCGCCTGGGGGACGGTGGTACGCCACCGCATCGCTATCGCTTCCGGCGAAAACCGCAGCGGCGCCATCATGGATGCCATCAAACAGCCCATGTGGTGGGTCGGTGTTGCCAGCGCCCTTTTTGGATACTTACTGCAGATCATTGCGCTGGCATTTGGAACACTGCTGGTAGTACAGCCGATCCTGGTCCTCTCCTTGATGTTCACCCTGCCACTGTCGGCGAAGTACGACGGACGACGGATATCGGCGTCCGAAACCGCATGGGCGGGACTATTAACCGCAGCAGTAGCTGTGCTGGTGATACGCGGCAACCCCGCACCTGGACACCGCGAGCCCGATCTAACGGTCTGGCTTATTTGCCTGGGCATTGGGGCAGTGGTTCTACTAGCCTTCTTCGTTTACGCGTTGGAGCAGGCAGCGGCGCTGCGCGCGCTGATTTTGGGATCCATCACCGGCGCGATCATGGGCTATGTGGCCGTGCTATCGAAGGCTGTGGTGGACGTCTTTAGCGATTCCGGGGCGCCCGCACTTCTCGCCTCCTGGGAGCTATGGACGCTCATGGCTTTCGCAGCAGTGGGTACGGCGGTACAACAAGCGTCATTTAACGCCGGCCCGCTTAAGAATTCCCTGCCCGCAATGACGGTAGTGGAGCCGATTTTTGCGTTCATTCTGGGATATATCGTGCTGGGCGAGAAGTTCCGCATCACAGAATGGGAATACGCCTACATGGCAGCCGCGATCGCCGTCATGCTGATCTCGACAGTGATTCTCAGCCGGAAGTCTCTCGAAGAGGATGGCGACACAGAGACCAATACAACGACCAATACGACGACCAATACAACCACGACTAGCGCGACTAATGCGACCGCCGAAACTGGGGCAACTGATATGACGGCGTCACCAAACAGCACAACAACCACCCCACAATGAGGGACACATATCCCAAATAGTGGGACAAAACATCATTCTCATGTGACGTAGCTAATAGTCGGGTTATAGTCGGAAACATGACTACGCCAGCGCACAACCTGCTTCTGTGACGCGGCGGGGCTCAAAGGTTTTAAGCGATAGTGAGCAAACAGCTCACCCACCGACCGGCACCCCGTCGCGGAGTTTGGTGTTGCCGGTCGGGAATCACAACAAAGAACAACAACTTCTTCCCCGTCTTTTCAGGAGCCCCCACCTATGTCTAACGACACTTTCATCTCCGCACCCGCCCGCATCAATACCCCCAACGGCGAGATCCCCGCGGATCAACCCGCCTGGAACAAGCAGCGCAACTCCACCATGCCGCACGCGCGCTACCAGCCGTTCTTCGAAGAGGTAGAGGAAATCACCCTGCCGGATCGCACTTGGCCGGACAAGGTCATCGACCGCGCTCCGCAGTGGTGCGCCGTGGACCTGCGCGACGGCAATCAGGCTCTGATTGACCCGATGAGCCCAGAGCGCAAGCGCCGCATGTTCGAGCTGCTGGTCGACATGGGCTACAAGGAGATCGAGGTCGGCTTCCCCTCCGCCTCCCAGACCGATTTCAACTTCGTCCGCGAGATCATCGAGAACAACATGATCCCCGATGACGTCACCATCCAGGTGCTGGTGCAGGCCCGTGAGCACCTGATCCGCCGCACCTTCGAAGCCTGCGAGGGCGCAAAGAACGTCATCGTCCACTTCTACAACTCCACCTCGAAGCTGCAGCGCAGGGTCGTGTTCCGCAAAGACAAGGAAGCTATCAAGAAGCTGGCCACCGACGCCGCCGAGCTGATCAAGTCCATCGCCGCCGACTACCCGGATACCAACTGGCGCTGGGAGTACTCCCCGGAGTCCTACACCGGCACCGAGGTCGCCTACGCCAAGGAAGTCTGCGATGCAGTCGTGGAGGTTATGGATCCGACGCCGGAGAACCCCATCATCCTGAATCTGCCCTCCACGGTAGAGATGACCACCCCGAACGTGTACGCGGACTCCATCGAGTGGATGCACCGTAACCTGAACCGCCGCGACTCCATCATTTTGTCGCTGCACCCGCATAACGACCGCGGCACCGGCGTGGCCGCTGCCGAGCTGGGTTATATGGCCGGTGCGGATCGAATTGAAGGTTGCCTGTTCGGCAACGGCGAGCGCACCGGAAACGTCTGCCTGGTGACCCTGGGGCTCAACATGCTGACCCAAGGTGTGGATCCGCAGATCGACTTCTCTGACATCGACCAGGTACGCCGCACCGTTGAATACTGCAACCAGCTGCGCGTGCCGGAGCGCCACCCCTACGGTGGCGACCTGGTGTTCACTGCGTTTTCTGGCTCTCACCAGGATGCGATCAACAAGGGTCTGGACGCTCTCGCGGAAGATACCTGGGAGGTTCCTTACCTGCCGATCGATCCGAAGGACGTTGGCCGTTCCTACGAGGCCGTGATCCGCGTGAACTCTCAGTCCGGCAAGGGTGGCGTGGCCTACATCATGAAGACTGACCACAACCTGCAGTTGCCGCGGCCAATGCAGGTGGAGTTCTCCTCCGTTGTACAGGCTGTGACCGATGCCGAAGGCGGCGAGGTAAACCCGAAGGCCATGTGGGATATCTTCTCCGGCGAATACCTGGATCGCGTCTCCCCGATCGAGACGATCTCTCTGACCGTCGACGGCGGCCAAAGTGAGGGTGAGGAAGCCAAGGTCACCGGCCAGATCGAGTTCAAGGGCGAACCGCAGACCGTGCAGGGCCGCGGAAATGGTCCGATCAGCGCATACTGCAACGCGCTGGAAGAGCTGGGCTACGACGTGGAGGTGCAGGAGTACAGCCAGCACGCTCGTACCTCGGGCGATGACGCCGAAGCTGCAGCCTACGTCCTGGCGGAGGTTAACGGCGCAAAGTACTGGGGTGTGGGCATTGCAAGCTCTATTACCTACGCCTCACTGAAGGCCATTACCTCTGCGGTGAACCGTTCCCAAGACGCTGCTGCGGGCGTTTCCCAGGGTGCTTAAAGCCCCTGTCTGCCGGGCTGAAGCCTGGCCACAGGAGACCCCACCCTGCTGGGTAGTATGTAATCCATGAATGAGAACGATCACTCGGCCGTCCCCGGCCCCGAGCACACCGGCGCGCGCCGCCGCCGGCGCCCGCGCCGGAGGGTTAGCCGCCCGGCAGGTTCTCTCGCTGTAACTTTTTCGGATGTGAGTGCAAGCCATAACGCTGGTTCACGCGCTGACGTAGACGCTGATTCCTCCCCTGACTCCCCCGAAAACGCCGACCAGTCGAGCCCACGCGAGGAACTCGAATCCGCGCTGCACGACCTCCCGTCTTTGGAAGAGGCGCCGTTCGCTGCTGTCAGCATCTCCACGTCCGGTATCCACCCGAAGACCTCTCGTCTGGTGGCCCTTTCCGTGGTGTTCTTCGGCTCCGGCGCAGCCCCCACGACGAACAATGCTGCCAGCGTCACCGACACAGCCGACTTGCCCACCATCAACATCGGCCAGGAGGTCACTGCGCTTACCCGCCACCTCAACCCCGGCGAGGACGCAGGCCCCTGGCACCTCCACGGTTACCAGGTCAACGAGCTTTCCCAAGCTCTCGGCTTTAACTCCAGCGCGCAGCTGATCCACCAGGCGCTGGACGGGCGCACACTCATCATGCATGAGTCCGATTATGTGTGGGGCTTCCTCACTCATGAGTTCAAGCTGGTACAACGCTCCGCGAACCGTGGCCGTCGCAGCCGTGGCCGCGGTCGCGGGGGTCGGCGCATTCCAATGCCCGCACCGGTTTCCATCATCGACACGCTCGCCACCGCTCGCCGCCAGGCCATCGATTCCACCGACCCTCGTCTGCGCGCTATCGTCGCCAGCTACGGTATTGCCGGTGACGCTTCCCAGACTGAGGCTTCTACCAGCACAAACGCATCTGGAAGCTCCAGTAGGTCCGCCGTGCACGTCCCTGCGACAGCACTGCCGGAGGTTGGTGCGGCGGCGTCACTAACCAAGAGAGAGATCGACCCCGACGAGCTGCTGGAAGCAAACGCGCGACTCACCGCGGCTCTCGCGGTCGCACAACAGCGAGGCGGCGAGCTGACGGTGCTGGATCCCGAAGACCTCGCAGCCGATCAGTTCGGGCTGCGGCGCAGTGGCCTTCGTATTGACGCCGCTAATTCTCCCCGGCCTTTCGTGAATCCTGGCGTGTGGAAGAGCGGGGAGCCGCTAGTTGAAGGTATGGAGTTTGTGGTCAGCCCGGACGTGGCAATCGACCCGGACGAGCTGATTGGCCAAGGTGTTGCCGCGGGTCTGGCGTATAGCGAAAAGCTAAATCGTCGCAGCTCGCTTGTGGTGTGCAACGAGAACTACGAGCTGCGCGGTAAGGCGATGCACGCTGACCGGAAGAGCATTCCGCTGGTGCGCGATGAGGACTTCCTGGCGTTGCTGGCTAATGTGCAGCCCGGTGAGAAGGAGGCCAAGCCAACGAAGCCGGGTGCCGGCGCGCGTCCCCGGACCAGTGGGCTGGCAGGTCCGCGTGGCGGGTCGGGCGCTAGCGGGTCGGGCTCCAGTGGGCGCGGCGCTGGCGGGTCGGGTTCGGGGAAATCCGGCAAGTCTAAGGAGTCGAACAAGAACGGTCGCCCGAGCAACTCCGGCCACTCCGGCCACAAGGGCAACGCCAACTCTGGCAGCTCCGGCCACTCCGGCCACAAGGGCAACGCCACCTCTGGCGGCCACGAGGGGCAAATCCCGGGACCCAGCGGCAAGCGAAATCGTCGGAGGCGTCGGCGCCGCAAGAGTTCCGGGGGTTCCGCCAACGGCGGAAACTAGCCCGGTGTGCCCCGCCCCCTCGAAGGCGCCGGAGCAGGGGGCGGCTAGAGCGTCAATGTCCAAAATCTACGAGTTATTAAAAGTAGCTCATTTGCAGCCCAAAAACGTAACCCTCTGACCTGCGTGAATAGATTATTTATATTTTAAGACCTGGAATTTTGGACATCACTCCCAAAAGCCAGCTGGCAGCTCGGCGCCGGTTAGTCGCCCTTCAGCTCGGTGATAAGTGCGCGCACGCGAGCGTCAATGTCATCACGCACCAGTCGCATGCGCTCCATGCCCTCAATACCGCGCTCGGAAGGCTCGTCAGTAACCCACCGCTCGAGGGTCCCCTGCGCGTCGGCGGGTAGCTCCAGCTGAGCGTCCTTGCCGAGGATGACCACCCGGTCAGCCTCTCGCAGCAACTGCGGGTCTACTGCTTTTGGGCGGCCGTCGGACATGTCCGCGCCGACCTCGCTGATGGATTCCACCGACTCCGTGTTGAGCTTCGTTGCCGGTTTGGTGCCAGCGGAATGAATCTCAATGGCCTCGCCAGCATGCTTGTCCGCCAAAGCGGCCGCCATTTGCGACTTGCCGCCGTTGCCTACGCAGATGAAAAGCACCTTAGGTTTATTGCTCATGGTTTAATCCTCCCCCATCGAGACGGAACGTGCTGGACTGCTGTGCCGCACGGGCAGTGTCGGATCGCCGTTGAAGAGCTTAGGCCCCACCCACAGCATGACGTAGACCAGACCGACTAGCACCGGAATCTCGATCAGCGGGCCGACCGTTCCAGCCAGTGCCTGCGCAGAGGTCGCACCAAAAGTACCGATAGACACGGCGATGGCAAGCTCGAAGTTGTTGCCCGCAGCGGTAAAAGACACAGAGGCCGACTGGGCGTAATTCAACCCCGCAGCCTTGGACACAGCCAGCGCCAGGGCAAACATTCCAGCGAAGTAGGCCACCAGCGGGACCGCCGTGCGAGCCACCGTCCACGGGTGGTCCGTAATCTGCTCTCCCTGCAGCGCAAACAGAAGCACGATCGTATAAAGCAGGCCGATCAGCGCGAGGGGAGAAACCGCGGGCAAGAACTTTTCCTCGTACCACTGCTGCCCCTTCAGCCTCTCCCCGAGCACGCGGGAAGCCAAGCCAGCCGTCAACGGGATACCCAGGAAAACCAGGACGGATACCACGATCGACCAGAAGGAAAAGTCTGCCGAGGTTGTAGGAAGCCCCAGCCAGCCAGGGAGAATCTGCAGATAAAACCAGCCCAGCACTCCAAACATGAGCACTTGGAACACAGAGTTGATCGCCACAAGGACGGCGGTCACCTCTCTATCCCCGCAGGACAGCTCCGACCACACCAGAACCATCGCGATGCACCGGGCTAGGCCGACGATAATCAGCCCGGTGCGCAGCTCAGGCTCGTCGGGCAAACATACCCAGGCCAGGGTGAACATCAACGCGGGCCCAACGACCCAGTTGAGGGCGAGGGAAACCGCCATCAGGCGCTTATCCGCCGCAATCTGCCGGGTTTTGTCGTAGCGAACCTTCGCTAGCGGCGGATACATCATGACCAGCAGGCCGAGTGCGATCGGAAGCGAGATCCCTCCCACCTCCAGTTCCCCTAGCTTCGTTCCGATTTCTGGCACCACCCGGTTAACGAGCAGCCCAGCAACCATCGCGAGGATAATCCACACGGGCAGGAACCTATCCAAAAAGGACATCCGTGGACGCAACGAAGCTGTCATGCAACCTTCCTTAGATATTGACACACGTCGATATAAAACCAAGTGACATATTGACGCTCGTCAATATAAATGACATATTGATATCTGTCAATATAAGATGCCCGTATGGCCACCCCGCAGATTTTTCCGCTCGCAGACATCTCCACATGCTGCTCCTTGAGCAAAGGACCGCTATCGGATCCCGAGGCCACCCGTTATGCCACCTTGTTCAAGGTCCTATCCGACCCCGCCCGCTTGCAAATACTCTCCCATCTGGCAGCCAAAGGCTGCGAACCAATCAGCGTAAACCAGCTAACAGACATCACGGGACTAAGCCAGCCCACGGTCTCACATCACCTAAAACGGCTTACCGATGCAGGTCTGCTCCGCAAGGCCCGAACAGGTCGCACTGTTACACACCTAGTAAAGCCCGAACTCTTCGCTGAACTTCGCGCTGTTCTCCAAATGGACTAACGCTCGCCATCTCCGGCGCACCAGCCTCCAAATTCCAGCACGCCTCTGCGGGTACACTTAGTCCCCATGGGTAAATCAGATCGAACCGGCGCTCAGCCCGGCACTGAACAGCGCACGGCCACGCAGCGCTCCACGCAGCACGGAGAACGGCAGCCCGCCGGCGCACGTCGCTCCAGCCTGCAGCGGATCCGCAGCTCCGTGGCGATCCGCATGGCGCAACTGGCCACGTGGGCGTCAAGAAAAGCGGGCCGCGGAGCCGGCGGCATGATCGGCGGCCTGGTCGGCGGGGCCATCGATCCGCAGCTGATGGCGAGCCTAGGGCCGGGCAAAGGTGGCGTGAAGCGACCAACGGTGCTGGTCACGGGCACGAATGGCAAGTCTACAACCACACGCATGCTGGCCAGCGCCGTTCGCTCTGCAGCCACCGTCTGCACCAACGAGGGCGGCGACAACATGGATGCTGGTGTTATTAGCGCTCTACTCGCCGGGCGCGATGCCGAAGCGTTGGTTCTCGAAGTCGATGAGCTGCACGTCCCCAGCATTGCTGAGAAATTGGACGCAGATGTACTGGTGCTGCTGAATCTCTCACGCGACCAATTGGACCGCGTGGGCGAGATCAACAAGATCGAACGGGCACTGCGGGCATGCGTGGAAGCACGCCCACACATGCAGATCATCGCGAACTGCGACGACGTTTCTGTCACCTCCGCCGCCTGGGATTCCCCAAACGTCCAGTGGGTCAGCGCCGGCTTTGGGTGGGCGGGCGATTCCACCAGCTGCCCGCGCACCGAAGGCGCGATCATCCACCGCACCGGCGAGGATGGCGTGGTGGACTGGTTCGCCGCAAAGAAACTCCCGGACGGTCGCGAATTCCGCAGGCCAACCCCCGATTGGCGAATCACGGATGAAGGGCTAATCGACCGTGAGGGCCAACTGCACCCCATGAATCTAACCCTTCCCGGCAACGCGAACCGCGGCAATGCCACGCAGGCCGTCGCAGCGGCTGTGGCCGCGGGAGAACTGCTGCACCGTCCGATCCCCACCGAGCAGGCCATCGCCGCGGCTGAGAAGGTGGATAATGTCGCAGGCCGCTACTCCGTGGTGCGCTTCGGCGACCACGAGGTGCGCCTGATGCTGGCGAAGAACCCAGCCGGTTGGCAAGAGGCACTTTCCATGGTGGATCGCACCGCCGATAGCCTCGTGATCAGCGTAAATGGCCAGGTTGCCGACGGGCAGGACCTGTCGTGGCTATGGGACGTTCGCTTCGAGAACTTCGAGGGCGTGCACGTGGTGGCCGCCGGCGAGCGCGGTACTGATTTGGCTGTTCGCCTGGGCTACGCCGCCGTCGAGCACAATTTGATTAAGGATACGGTCGAGGCGATCCGTTCCTGCCCGCCGGGCCGCGTGGAGGTTCTGGCGAACTACACAGCGTTCCGCGATTTGAAGCGGGTGCTGGACAAGGAAGGGGAAGCGTAAATGAGCAGCGTCAACAAACCTGCAGACCTCAACATCGGCCTGATCCTGCCCGACGTGCTCGGCACCTATGGCGACGATGGCAATGCCTTGGTGCTGCGGCAGCGCGCCCGTATGCGCGGAATATCGGCGGAGATCCAGCCAATCCACCTGGGAGAGCCCGTCCCAGAGACCTTCGACATCTACACCGTCGGTGGCGGCGAGGATACCGCGCAGGTTCTGGCCGCCGAGCACCTTATCAGCGATGGTGGCATTACCCGGGCCGTCACTGCCGGCCGCCCGGTGCTGGCCATTTGTGCTGGTCTACAGGTGTTTGGCGAGTCTTTCACCAGCCACGGTCGCACCGTTGAGGGACTGGGGCTTATCGACGCCACCACGTCTCAACTCGCCGAGCGCATGATCGGCGAAATCGCCTCCACCCCGGCAGCCTCCGCCGTAATCGGCGGGGAAACAGGCCTGACCGAACCACTGACGGGGTTTGCCAACCACATGGGTGCCACCATCCTGGGCGCGGATGCCGAGCCGCTGGGGCGCCTTACCCGGGGCACGGGCAACACCGACAGCCATGGTGCGGAGACCGCCGGGCTATCGGGCGAGGATGCTCACCGGCAGACTCGCGCCGAAGGCGCGGTGCAGGGTTCGGTTGTGGCAACGTACATGCATGGCCCCGTGCTGGCCAGGAATCCGCAGTTGGCGGACTGGCTGCTCGCCCGCGCGATGGGGGTTGCACTCAACGAGCTGCCCGAGTTCCAGGGTGAGCTGGCGGAGCAGTTGAACCGTGAGGTGGCGTCGCTAAGAAAGGAGCGCCTCTAAGCACCGAGCTTGGCCACGCTAAGGATCATCGGCAGCTGAAGGGGGACGCGCGCGAAGGCGATGGCGCGCGCAGGCTGCGGTTTGGCGCGCCAGTCCCAGGCCATCTTGATGTTGCCGGGGAGCACGCCGACTAGAAAGAGTGCGGCGGCGGGGGCGATTGTACTGCGTAGCGCGCGGCGCCATTCGGGCTTCAGGCTACATGCCGCGATGCTGGTGGCCAGGACGATTTCCATGGCTCCGGAGCCGAGCGTCCAGGCGCGCGGGGTGCCGGGGAGTTCCTCTGGAACGATCTGGTCGAAGTCCTCCGGCTTAACAAAGTGCAGCACGCCTGCGATGCCGAAGACGGTTCCCCATACGGCGGAGCGAATGCCGGCCGCGCGGGACAGGTGGTGCGGACGGATGGCGTTGTGCAAAGGGTTTTTACTCATGAGCGCCACTGTAGTCCCGCCGTGCGACAGGGGGTATACAGGCGACAGGGGTATAGAGGCTACAGCGCGGTGCGCCCCGCAAACGCGCGGGAAAGCGTGAGCTCGTCGACGAACTCCAAGTCCCCGCCCATCGGGATGCCCGAGGCCAGGCGGGTGACCTTCAGCCCGGGGAAGTCACGCAGCAGGCGAGCTAGATAAGAGGCCGTTGCCTCGCCCTCCGTGTTGGGGTCGGTGGCGATAATAACCTCGGCGATCTCGGGGGCTGTGTCATACTCGATATCATTTTCCACGTCGCCGGTGCGGGAACCGTCACCGACGGTGGATGTGGCGTCACTAAGTGAAGCACCGCTGCCCTTCGCGCCGAGCGCAACATCCGGCAGTGCCCCGCCGATGCGCTGCACCAAGGGGGTTACGTTGAGTTCCTTTGGCCCAATTCCGTTGAGTGGGTCAAGCGCCCCGCCGAGCACGTGGTAGCGCCCGCGATACTCCGCGGTGCGCTCAATGACTTGAATATCCTTGGACTCCTCCACCACGCAGATGATGCTCTTGTCGCGATGGGAATCCGCACAGATCCGGCACACGTCCTCTTGGGAGATGTTGTGACAGATACGGCAGAACGTCACGCCGCGCTGCAGGCGGCCGAGTGCGCTTTGGAAGCGTTCGATATCTTCCGGCTCCTCATTCAGCAGGTGCAGGGCGATGCGCTGTGCGCTTTTTGGCCCGATGCCGGGGAGCCGTGAGAACTCGTCGATAACGTCCTGTAGTGGTCCTTCGAACAACTAGATCTCTCTTTGGAGTTCTTAGAAGGCTTAGAAGCCCAGGCCGTTCATGCCCTGGGACAGCGGGCCCATCTTCTCCTCAGCCAGGGTCTGCAACTTCTGGTTCGCATCCTTGAACGCGCCGAGCAGCAGGTCCTTGAGGGTGTCGATATCTTCTGGGTCGACGATCTTGGGGTCGATCTCCATGTCGGTGACCTCGCCGGTGCCGGCGACGGAGATGGTGACCAGGCCGTTGCCTGCCTCGCCCTTAACGGTGGAAGCTGCGATCTCGCGCTGTGCTTCCTGCAGCTGTGCCTGTACCTGCTGTGCCTGCTGCATTAGCTGGTTCATGTCTGGCTGGCTCATGTGTTTTTACCTTTCGTTGGTGTTTATCATGGGGTGTTTTCCATGCTTGGATTTTGCTCTTCCACAACTCTACCGGTCGGTCCCGACAGGCGTGTTAGGCGCCGTCGCGTGTGGTCGCTGTGGTGTTCACGCTTAGCGAACTCGCTCCGCGCCGAGGCTCTTTTCGATCAGCTCACCTGCGATTTCCAATGGTGTGCGGTGATCGCGCTCGCCGGGGGCGCGCTCGATGTCTGCGAGCAGCTCGTCGCGTTCTCTTTGTTCATTTCTTTGTGACGCCCCCTCGCTCTCCTTTCCCCCAATCTCACGTTGGGGTTGCGGGAGGTTCTCCGCTGGCTGAGGTTCGGCCTCCATGGGTTCCGGCGGTAGCGGAGCATCGGCCGCATAGTCCCGAGCTGAGTCGGCGGGGTTGGCAACGGAAGCGGCAGCGCTGCCGTCCCAGGCGTCGACTGGTCCGTCGGCAAAAGCATCAGCAGGCGGCTCATCGGGCAAAGGCACTCCGTTAAAGCCATTTTCCATGTTGTACTTTTTGCGCGCTTTGGCTCGCTCGGCGCGCGCACGCCAGCCGGAGTTCGGATCGTCCTGCGCAGGAGTATCCGTTTGGTTGGCATCAGCATTGGATTTAGCGTTGACCTTGGCCGTGGCGCCACCGTTGCGGTGAGAGTGCGAGGCTTTGCGCATCGCTTCTTCCATCGCGCGGGCTCGTTCCAGGGTGCTGTTGGCGGCGCTGCGGGAGGCTACCGCATCCATCGGGGTTTCCGCTGGTACGGGGTTCACCGGGGTGGAGGAAGGAGTGGCAGTGGGCGCCGTGGACGTCGGGGCTGTTTCCTGATCCTCACCGGCGGCGGGCTGAGCCTCCGCCGGTTCAGCTTTTCCCTTTACATCGCCTCCTGCGGCTTCGTCCCCAACAGGTTTTCCGCTGACGTAGACCACGATGCGGGCTGGGCTCCCCGTGACGGTTTTGATCGCCTCCGAGTAGACGCCTGCGTTTTTCTGCCCACCGACAAGGCGCGCCAACGATCCGGTGTGGTGGTTCACATGCAGTTCGCCCGCAGTGGGCTGGGTTGCACGCGGGGTTGCTCCCCGTAGCGCAATCCAGGCGCTCAGGTCCTTGTCATGGACGGCATCCATGATCCGCGCCCACGTTTCCGAGTCCATTGCCGTCGGTGCAGGCTCGGCGGGAGCGGAGTCAGTCGTCTCCGTAGATTCTGCCGTAGCAGCAGGCTCTGCCTGAGCGGCTGGAGCCACTGGTTCCGTCGGCTCCTTTGGTACCACTGGTTCTGCTGGTCCAGCTGATCCTGCTTGTTCCGCAGCTCCGGCTCTGCGGTGGCGTTGCATGATGTCCCGAGCCCGGCGCGCCTCAGCGATTGCCGGGGATTCTTCCTCTGCAATCGGTTCTGTGACCGGTGCACCAGTCTCCTCGGGCTTAGGCTGCTCAGGCTGTGTTTGCTGTGGCTGCTGTAGCTGCCGCGGCTGTTGCGACTGTTGCGCTTGCTCGTCGGGCTGTTCTTCCTGTGCTGGTTGGCCTGGCTGATCCGGCTGGGTCGCAGCTTTCCTCCTGCGCGCAAACATTTCCGCTCGACTACCGCGCACACCGGTGCCGGTACCCGCGCTGGTAGCTGCGCCTCCGCGCCCCTTTTCCAAAGCCTCCACGCGCTGCGCCAGTGCTTCCACTGTCATACCCGCAGCGGGCAGCGCCATGCGGGCACATAGAATCTCCAGCAGCAGTCGCGGCGCCGTCGCCCCGCGCATTTGTGCCAGCCCTTCATTTACCAGGGAAGCACAGCGGGTCAGCGTCGCTTGCCCCATCTTCTCCGACTGCTCACGCAAAGTCTCACGGGACTCCTCCGGCGCATTTACCAGCCCCCGGTCAAAGGCATCCGGCACAGCCTGCACGACCAACAAGTCACGGAAACGATCCAACAAGTCCTCGCCGAATCTGCGCGGGTCATAGCCTGCATCGATCACCTCGTCGACTACGGCGAACAATGCCGCGGAGTCATGCTCCGCCAGCGCGTCCACGGCACGGTCGATCAGGGTGGAATCCGTCACTCCCAGCAGAGCCAGCGCGCGGTTATATGTCACGCCTTCCGGCCCGGCACCGGCGAGCAGCTGATCCATGATGGATAGCGAATCGCGTGGCGACCCGCCGCCCGCACGGATAACCAGCGGATATACGGCATCTTCCACCGGCACGCCTTCACCGGACACCACCGATTCCAATAGCCCGCGCATATCCGGCGGTGCCAGCAAGCGGAAGGGATAGTTGTGGGTACGCGAACGAATCGTCTGCAGCAGCTTTTCCGGCTCAGTCGTGGCGAAGATGAAGATCAGGTGCTCCGGTGGCTCCTCCACAATCTTCAGCAGAGCATTGAAACCTGCCGTGGAGATCATGTGCGCCTCGTCGATAATAAACACCCGGTAGCGCGATTCCGCTGGCGCGTAGAAAGCACGTTCGCGCAGTTCACGCATATCGTCCACACCGTTATGCGTCGCCGCGTCCAGCTCTGTGACGTCCAGGTTTCCCGGCCCGCCCGGCGCCAACGATACGCAAGACTCGCACACCCCGCACGGCGTAGACGTCGGCCCCTTTACGCAGTTCAGAGAGCGCGCCAAAATGCGCGCGGAGGAAGTCTTACCGCAACCGCGCGGCCCCGAAAACAGATATGCGTGGTTAATCCGCCCGCTATCCAGCGCCACGGACAGCGGTTCGGTCACGTGAGATTGCCCCACGACCTCGGCAAATGTTGCCGGACGGTATTTCCTATAAAGTGCCACGAACCTAGCCTACATTCCGCCTGCGACGACCCATTACGGTTGGTCTAGCGCCAGATGTTATTGATATTGACGCCCTCACGTACCAACCGCTCCTGCACCGCGGCTACACCGGCCGTCTGCGCCAGCTCCAGCTCTTCATCGGTGAGCATCACCAGCTGAGCTGCGATGGTCAGTCGGCCAGGGTGCGTGAACTCCACGTCCGCGTCATCTTCCTTGGAGTGGCGGCTCGCTCCGCCAGAGGTGACTTCGTGAACGTGCGGCACGCCATCGTCCCATACGTACGGCACAACCAACAGGCCATTGCGGGCGGTGATCTTCCGCTCGGATTCCGCGTCCATCTGCTGGACAACGTCGGGCAGGAGCGTGCCGGGTTGCGGCGGCCAGTGAGTTGGATCCTGGGAGATCATCGAGGCTGCATGTGCCAACAAATCAGCAGCGGTATCGTCGTGTCCGCTGACCACCGTCAGCAATTCGACGCGCAGATCGGAACCGTCCTCGGTCTGCAGGCCGGATTCCATGCGCCCCGCGTCGATGGTCATGGCAACCGTCTCAGCCAGCACGGCCTCTACAGCGCCATCCTGGGATGAGGGGTTTTGATCCGTGGGGGCGTCACCAAGAAACACCTCGGCGACAGCGAACTCGGGGAAGGAATCGTTGATCCTGCGGCGTGCGATGGTCGGCTCGCCGGGCAGCAACCCCTGAACCCAAACGAATGTTTCTTCGGTGTTAATGGCGATCCTCCTGCTTAATGGCGCTCACTGTGGGGCTAACCCTTGGTTGGTTCCAGTGGGATCTAGCGCTGCCCGGCGGCGTGCTCGACCATCTCAATGGCGGCGTAAAGCACACAGGTGGCGAAGCCATCCATGGCAACCTCTAGTTGCTCGATCGTCGGCATGGAGGGAGCCAGGCGCAGATTGCGGTCGTTGGGATCCTGCTTCAGCGGGTATGTAGAGCCCGCTGCGGTGAGGGCCACGCCGGCCTTCTTGGCCAGCTCCACCACCCGAGAAGCGGTGCCATCTAGCAGGTTCACAGAAATGAAGTAGCCACCCTCCGGCACGGTCCACTCGGCAACATTGGCCTCGCCCAGGCGGCGCTCCAGGATCTCCACCACACGGGTGAATTTCGGTCCCAGCGAACCTGCGTGCTTGCGCATGAGGTCGCGTACGCCCTCGGCATCCTTCAGGAACTGTAGGTGGGCAAGCTGGTTGACCTTGTTCGGCCCGATACCGCGCACGTTCGCGATCTTCTTGTACCACTCCAGGTTCTCCGTGGAGGAAGCAAAGAAGGCTAGGCCAGAGCCCGCGAGAGTGATCTTGGAGGTGGAAGACATAGCCCAGAAACGGTTCGGGTTGCCCGCCTTCTCGGCTACGTCGAGGATGTTGATGATCTCTGGGAACTCGTCGGTCAGGGTGTGGACTGCGTAGGCGTTGTCCCACACGATGCGGAAATCCGGCGCACCGGTTTCCATTGCAGCCAGGGCCTCCGCAGTCTGCTGGGAGTAGGTCACACCAGTCGGGTTGGCGAACATCGGCACGGCCCACATGCCCTTGACCGCCGGATCCTTCGCCAGCTCGCGTACCTGATCCATGTCGGGGCCTTCGTCTGTCATATCGACGGTAACCATCTCAAAGCCGAATAGTTCCGTAATGGAATGGTGGCGGTCGTAGCCCGGCACAGGGCAGATCCACTTGAGCTTTTCTTCCGCAGACCATGGACGCTCAGAATCGTTTGTGCCGAAGGTGTATGCCCAACTGATGAGGTCGAACATGATGTTCAGGCTGGAGGAATCGCCAGCGATGACGTTCTCCACCGGCAGACCCAGCACATCGGCCCACAGCTCGCGAATCTCGGTCAGTCCTACGCCACCGCCGTAGTTGCGTACATCCAATCCCGAAGGGGAGGTGAAGTTCTCCCCCGGCAGGCTCAGCAGATCAACCGAGAAATCGAGCTGCTCCGCCGACGGCTTGCCGCGCGTGAGATCCAGGTTCAAGCCCTTAGAATGTAGTTCTTCGTAAGCCTGGCGCACATCCTCTTTCATGCTGAGGAGGAGGTCGGTGTTGACGTTATCGATGTTCATAAAATGTCTCTCCCGCTTGTGGCGTACTGGATTTAGCCGTACTGGATTTAGCTTTGTGTGCAAGTCTAACTGAACCCTCGGACAGCGCACCGGCACCCACATCTGCAGTGCTACGGGCTGACGGTTAGGATATCGACAGGCTGCGAGGGACAAGCAGCGGTGTAGCACCGCGCGAACCACCGGGTTTAGTTGGAAAGGACTCACCATGGCAAAGCACGAACCAAACCGGATCCGGGTCCCCGTCGAACGAGCTATCCGCGAGTGTCGCCTTTATGTACAGGGCAAGCAGTACCCAGGTCAGGCCAACTACATCACGGCTCTCAAGGACATCGAGGAGCTGTCGGATGGCACCAGTCAGGACTTTGTCATGGTGACCCTGGAGGAGCCCTCCGAGGAACAGATGTTGCGTGTCGCCCAGCGCTATGGCGTCGACGAACTGATTGTTGAAGACGCCGTCAATGCCCACCAGCGTGCAAAGGTGGAGCGCTACGAGGATCAGCTGTTTTCTGTCATCCGCTCCGTCCAATATGCGGATAACCAGGACATCATCGACCGGCGCGACATCATTCAAACCGGCGAAGTGCAGATGGTCATTGGCCGGAAGTTCATCATCGTCATTTCCCACGGCACGGATCTCCCCAACCCTGAGATGCGGCTCCACCAGGCCCCGGAGCTACGCAGCAAAGGGCCGCTCTCTATTGCGTGGGCTATCTCGGATTATCTAGTCGACGAGTACACACGCATCGCCGAACAGCTCGAAACCCGGGTCGATGATCTCGAAGAGGAAGTCTTCACCCTCCGGGACGAGTTCGACATCGAGAACATCTACACCCTCAAGCGCGAGATCTTGGAAATGCGGCATGCTATCGACCCACTGATCCCCGCCCTGCGCGCGTTGATTCAAAATCATAAGGATCTCACGTCCAAGCAGATTCGGGCCTTCTTCCGCGATGTGCTGGATCACGCCATGTTGGCAAAGGACAAGATCGATTCCTTCGACGAGCGCCTATCGTCCCTTATTCAGGCGGGTTCGGCGATCATTTCCTTGCGTCAAAACCAAGATATGCGCACGATTTCCGCGGTCGTCGGTATGGCCGCCGCCCCGACAATGATTGCGGGTGTGTACGGCATGAACTTCGAAAACATGCCTGAGCTGCAGTGGCACTACGCGTACTACGTCTGCTTAGCGGCGATGGTTGGCGTAGTCGCGTTGATGTGGTGGTGGTTTAAACACAACAACTGGCTATAGCCCAGCTCCCGAGCCCCAAGTCCCCCGGTTATAGATAAAAGGGGACCCCGCGCACCCGTCAGAGCTCGTTGACCCTTGCTGCATTCCTGCCCTGGGGGAGTTCACAAGATACACGCCGCGCGGAATCCGTTGCCCATAGTAACGCACGTGCGCTCGTTGTTCCAAAGGCCTACTCTTCTTCCCTATTGACGCCCACTTTCCAGGCGCCAGCACCCGATTTGGAAACCACAGGCCGCGTTGTGTAACCTGTCACGAGTACGTCAGAGCCATTGCTTTTAGCTCTGCCGTTCGGCATGGAGGATTCGACTAGCGGCCTATGTCACACGCCTGGAACGCGTGCGGGAGTCACATCCCTCGTGGGTTCAAATCCCACATCCTCCGCCATCTGAAACCGGTGCTCCCGAAACTTTTTCGGGGGCGCCCTTTTCGCATTCCCACTGATTCACCAAACCCGCCCGCACTCCCCGGCCCGTGCCTTAGTTTGGAATGCATGAACGCACCGAGCACGCCGACGAGCACTCCCCCCACCACTGCCCCTCTCGTCACCACGGAATACTCCGAGTCCATTCCCGGCCTCGTTCACGTCCGCCTGAACCGCCCCAACAAGCTGAACTCTCTGACGATCGACCTGCTCCAGCAGCTCATCGATACCGCTCACACGCTGCGCCGCGACCGCTCCGTCCGCGCCGTCATCCTCTCCGGCACAGATGGCAATTTCTCTTCCGGTCTGGACTTCGCGGATACCCTGAAAAGCCCACCCCGTATGCTTTCGCATTTCATCCCGCGTCCCCTGCGCGGCACCAACACTTTCCAGGAAGCGCCGTGGGCGTGGCGTCGTCTGCCGTTTCCGGTGATTGCCGCGGTAGAGGGCTACTGTTTCGGCGGTGGTGTCCAGATCGCTCTTGGTGCGGACTTTAGGTTTACTAGCAATGACGCCCACTGGTCCGTGTTGGAAGCTAAATGGGGCCTGGTGCCGGACATGTCGGGGATCATGTCCCTCAAGCAATTGCTGCCGGTTGACGTGGTGAAGAAGCTGGCCATGACCGGGGAGATCTTCTCCGGGGAACGCGCCGCGGAGCTAGGTCTGGCCGAGGTGGCCGAGGATCCGCTGGCAGCAGCAGAAGAACTAGCGCGAAAGATCATCGAACGCTCGCCGGATTCGGTGGCCTTGGCGAAGAAGCTGGTCGACGAGACGTGGGAACTTGGGCCGCGGCGTACCTTCGCCAAGGAGCGGTTGCGCCAGGCACGGCTGCTGGTCAGCAAAAATGCGGCTATAGCGCGGAAGGCTGCGCAGAAGAAGGTCCCGCCGAAGTTCCGCCCCCGCGCGGTGCGCTAATCCACAGGTGTCCAGGTGACTGGCTCGCGGGGCAACAGCTCCGGCTCGAAGGTCGCCAGCAGCTCGGCGGGTTGCACCCCTCCGGCCGCGCGGATATCCACCGCCGGCCCCAGCGATTCCGCGATCCACAGCAACATCCCTTCCGCCCCGCCGGGGAAGTCCCGAAGCGTGACGGCCCCGTCCCGCTTCGCCAAACGCTTCCCGTCGGGTCCCCTCACCAGCGGAACGTGTACATACTCCACAGGTGGAAGTCCCAACAGGTGCGCAAGGTACGCCTGCCGAGGGGCGGAGCTCAGCAGGTCATCCCCGCGCACAACCTGCCCCACCCCGGCCAGCGCATCATCGACGACAACTGCCAGGTTGTAGGCGTAATCCCGGTTCACCGCCTCGTGGCCGACAGCGCCGGCATTGCCCGCGCCCTTGGGAGCGTTTCCACCGCGCCGCAGCACCATGTCATCCACCACCCCGCGGTACGCTCCGCCCCCACGCCGGCCTGCAGCAAAGCTTTCGCGGACTTCCCATTCTTCAACGCTCGCGCGCAGTCTCAGTGCCGGTACGCGCCCCCGCTCCGCCAGCTCCGCGCGCTTCGCCGCCCGCGCCGACTCTCCTAAGTCTCGACACGTTCCCGGGTATGCCCCCGGTGCGGCGTGCGGCGCACGAACTGCCTCCGCGATGTCCTTCCGCGAGCAATAGCACTCGTACACGAGCCCTTGTTCGCGCAGATCGTTTAACGCTTTTTCGTACTCCGACCAGGTTTCTTGTTGACGCCGAATTTCCCCATCGTAAGTGATCCCCATAGTGGAAAGGTCCAGTAGTTGCTGATGCGCAGCGGCTTCAGAGGACCTCTGAGCATCAATATCGTCGACGCGCATCCGAAACTCGCGGCCTTCATGCTTCGCGAACATCCACGCCAGCACAGCAGTCCGAAAATTCCCCAGGTGCAGATCCCCGGAGGGGCTGGGCGCGTACCGCCCCGCCCCTCGCTGCATCAGATCCTCCATGCCAACGCCTCCTGTTCCGCTTCCCTGGCAAGGCTACCCGCGGGTCTGCAATACTTTTAAGCCAAAGGGGGATGGTTCAGACCTTTAGGGGGAATGTGGGTTTGGAGACGTGGGGGCGTCACGAAGCAAAAACCACAACGCTGCTTATAGAGGGGAAGAGACTCCCGCCCGGCGCACGGCGTGGACTCGGGCGCGGGCAGCGGTACTACAAGATTGCGCCGGGGATCTACGCCGAGCGCGCGCGATGGGAGGCACTGTCGCGCGACGATAAACTGCGACTACACGGGATTGCACATGTGCTGAGCTGCACGAACGGGATCCTCTGCGGACAGTCCGCAGCGTTGATGTGGGGGCTGCCGATCGCCAGGCGGGCTGACCCGAACGCGGAGATCGGCTTCCATCCGCCGGAAGGGACAACCGCGAAACTGCAGCTCCGAACCCCACGGCCATTGCACGCGACCGCCGCCAAACGTGCTGAAACGCTGCAAATAGAAACCTCGAACGGATTGCGGGAGGTGCGGCTCACCGGCGTTAACGATACGATCATCGATCTCGCTCGGTGGCACAGTGTGGCAGACGCAGTCGTGGCCGCAGAGTTCGCAGCCCGAGCCGCAATGGGCGGACTGGGAACTCCGGAGTTCATAGCGGAATTGCGCGCCGACGCAAACGGACTGCGGAGACTCCGGAGGATTGCGAAGGCGAGGGAAGCGCTTCGGCTGATCAATGGCGCGTCCGAGAGTCCACGGGAATCCGCGCTGAAGGTGAAGCTCTGGGAGGCCAGACTACCTGCGCCTATGCAACAAGTGGAGCTGCACTACGAGGGCTACTTCGCAGGTCGGGTGGACTTTTTCTATCCGTGCGGGCTGGTGATCGAATACGACGGTCAGAGCAAGTACCAACCCGGTCAGGCCGGCGGCCTGTCCGGTGGCCTGTCCGTCAGGATGTCCAGCGGCCTGTCCGGTGGCCTGCCTGGCGGGATGGTCAACGAAGAGGTGTTCGCAGCGCGGCAAATCATCAGCGAGCGGGCACGAGAGCGCAAACTGCAGAATCTCGGTGCGCGGATTTACCGAGTGGACCGCGATAACTTCCGCGACGGCACTGCCGTGGCAGACATATGCAGGATCCACAGGCAGATGACGCAGCATGGGCTCGAGTTTCCCGCCGCCAACTACCGGGGAGGCGTGCCAGCGTGGGAAGCCCCGTGACGGCTAAGCGATTCTCAGCCCGTTTAAGCGATTTTTGATGCGCCGGCAGGGGCGGGGGCGCGCCGATCAGCCAGGCGAGCAGGGGAGGTTTTGCACATTTTCCGACACTCACGACGCGGAATGTCCAGAATTCCACGTCTTAAAATATAACTAATCTATTTGCACAGGTCAGAGCGTCGCAATTTTGTGCTGCACACTCGCTACTTTCAATAACTCGTAGATTTTGGACATCCACACTTTAGCCCGAGCCAGCAGCTGCGCGATGTGTGACCGATGGGGTTGATGTGACGGCTTTCGGGGGGGGCGCCCGCGAAAGGGAGCAAGAAACGGCGGGGTGAGTGGCGCGAGGACGGAGAATGAGAGCGCCGAGGTTGGGAACGGTAGCGCCGAGGTTGGGGACGGCGGGGAATCGGCAGCGCGGAAAGTGGAAACAGCGAAGCGGACGATAAACTGGGGTGCCATGACCGATGATCAGGAAAACACCGGCGCAGACAATGACGTTCGCGCAGGTCAGGGACTCCAAAGTGCTGCAGCGGACCTGTCTTTTAAGGTATGCACTCGCTTGGCTGACAGCCTCGGCGCGCGAGGCGCCAGCACACGCACAGCCCACGGAGGCGTAGCCGGGAACGCAAGCACCAGCAGCGACACAACCGGAGAGGCCACAACCCACGGAACCGCAACCGGGAGCGCAAGCACCAGCAGCGACACAACCGGAGAAACCACAGCCCACGGAGGCGTAGCCGGGAGCGCAAGCACCAGCGACGACACAACCGGAGAAACCACAACCCACGGCCCCTCCCGCGAAAAGGGAGAAGCGGGACCGCTGGGGCGTACGGGCGTCATAGAAACACCGCATGGGACGATCCGCACCCCCGCGTTCATCCCGGTGGCGACAAAAGCAACGGTGAAGACCCTCACGCCCGAGCAGGTGCGATCGACGGGTGCGCAGGCCATGCTTTCGAACGCGTACCACCTATATCTGCAGCCGGGGCCAGACATCGTAGACGAAGGCGGCGGGCTCGCGGAATTTGAGAACTGGCACGGACCGACGTACACGGACTCCGGCGGCTTCCAGGTCATGAGCCTCGGCGTGGGCTACAAAAAAGTCCTGGCCATGGACACAAAAGGCCGCAGCGAGGCAGACATCATCCAGCAGCAAAAGAAGCGCATGGCTGTGGTGGACGAGGACGGCGTGGATTTCCGCAGCGTCATCGACGGCAGCAAGCACCGCTTCACGCCGGAGGTGTCGATGCAGATCCAGCACCAGCTGGGCGCGGACATCATGTTCGCCTTTGACGAGCTGACTACCCTGGTGAATACACGCTCCTACCAGGAGGAATCCGTCGCCCGCACGCACCGCTGGGCCCGCCGCTGCCTGGCGGAACACCAGCGCCTGACGGACATTCGCCAACACCGGCCACTGCAGTCCCTTTGGGGCGTGGTGCAGGGCGCACAGTACGAGGATCTGCGGCGGCAGGCAGCGCGCGGCCTGGTGGAGCTCTCCCGAGAGGCGGAGGCCCAGGGCAACCGCGGGTTCGGCGGCTTCGGCATCGGCGGCGCGCTGGAGAAGGAAAACCTCGGCACGATCGTCCGCTGGGTCGCCGAGGAACTCCCGGAGGATAAGCCCCGCCACCTGCTGGGTATATCGGAGCCAGATGACCTGTTCACCGCGATCGAGGCCGGCGCCGACACGTTCGATTGCGTCGCGCCCACCCGCCTGGGCCGCCGCGGTGGCGTGTACACGCTCGACGGTCGCCTGAATCTTATAGGCGCTCGGTTTAAGAGGGATTTTTCTCCTATTGACGCCGAAGTAGGCGGCTACGTCTCGGAGAATTATTCGCGCGCGTACATTCACCACCTGCTAAAGGCGAAGGAATTCCTCGCTGGCACGCTGTGCACGCTGCATAATCTGCACTTTATGGTGGGGCTGGTGGACCGGATCCGCGAATCCATGGAGCAGGGGCGTTTCTATGAGTTCCGGGAGGAATTCATGTCTCGCTACTACGGCCCGACTTGGCAGGAGCGTCTGGGTCAGCACTAGCGGGCCAGGCCGGATGGTCGGCGGGCAGGCGCGGGAATGCATGTCGCGCGCCCGCGCGCTAGCGCACGCGCTCCAGCGCCCGGCCTTCGTTGTCGAAGCGCTGAATGGCGCCGGAGCGGAAGTCCCGCTCCAGCTGCGAGCCTTCAATGTCAAAGGTCGGCAGCACGCGATCCAGCCACTTGGGCATGTACCAGGTGGCTTTGCCAAGCAGCATCATCATGGCGGGGATGAATGTCATGCGCACCAGAAATGCATCGAATAGCACGGCAGCGCCCAGTGCGAAGCCGAAGATCTGCACGAACGGCAGTGGCTGGAAAATGAAGCTGGCGAATACGCCGATCATAATGAGCGCCGCCACCGTCACAACCTTCGCACCCATGCCGAAGCCGAAGATCACGGAGTCTTCCACGGGTGTGTACTTGGAGCTTTTGGCAGCCTCGAAGGATTCGTGCTTGAAGCGTTCTCGCATGCGCGAAACGATAAACACCTGGTAATCCATCGCCAGACCAAAGGTCACGCCGATGAGGAAGATCGGCATAAAGCTGATCAGTGGTCCCGGCGAGTCCCACAGGCCGCCCCAGCCTTCCTGCCACACCAGCACGGTCAGGCCGAAGGCGCCACCGACGGAGAGCAGGAACCCGAGTGCGGCCATGATCGGCACGGTGATGCTGCGGAAAATCATCAGCAGCAGAACCAGCGCCAAGCCGACAACCAGCGCCAAGTACACCGGCATGGCGTTTGAAAGTTGTGTCGTAACGTCCTGCTGAATGGGGATCAGGCCGGTGATGCCCATGTCCACGCCGGTTTCGTTCTCGATCACGCTCTGTTGGCTACGCAACGCATGGATCAATGCGGCGGTGCCTTCGTCGGTCGGCCCGCCCTCGGGCGTGATCAGCAGTTGCGCGGTCAGCCCGTCTTCACTCTGGCCGATCAGCTGTGCATGCTTCACATGGATGTTGCTGCCGAGGTTCTCCATCGTGTACATGAATGACGCCTGCGCGGCGGCCTTGCGCAAGTCGCCAGCACCCTGCCCAGCCTCGCCCTGTTCAGCCGCGCTCTGACTTGCCTCGCCCTGCCCAGCCTCGCCCTCAGCCGGCTTGTTGGCCTGCATGTCCGCCTGGCCGGTGATGTAGGTGGCAAGTGCGGGCGAATCCGGGTTTGCATTCTCGCCGTTGACTACCACCAGGAACGGGGCGTTGCGCCCTGGCCCAAAGCCGGCCTCTGTCATCTCGGCGGCCTTGCGCTGGGTGGAGTCCACGTTGGACGTCTTGTCATTCGGCAGCGAAAGCTGCAGATTCAGCGCGGGCAGGGTCAGCGCTGCCAACGCCAGCATGACCACTGCAATGGAAATGCCAGGGAAGTTGTACACCATCCTGATCCACCGGCTCGCCAAGCCGTGCTTGCGCTTATTGTCGTCCACGCGCTGGCGCTCGCCGCGCACCGCGCGCGCCGTAGCCGCCGCGGTTGCGCCAGCCCCGTCGCCCTCTGCATCAGCGCGTACAGCACGCCCGCTTCGGTTGCCCAGCCCCGCTGGACCACCGGTGAAGTACCCGTGCGCCGCATCCTCCCCCGCGAGGGCGGAGGCGTACTGCGACCCGAACGTGGCGTCCTTACGAAAGACCCGCGAGCCGCACGCACCAAGCACAGCAGGCAGGAACGTCAGCGCCACGACCACGGCGACAACCACGCTAACGGCCGCGAAGTATCCCATGTACGACAGGAATGGGATGTTCGCCAGGCGCAGGCCCAGCAGCGCGACGGTCACGGTCAGCCCGGCGAACACCACTGCCGAACCCGCGGTGCCTGAGGCCAAACCAATCGCATCCGGGCGCGAGCGCCCCTGCCGCAGTTCGTCGCGGTAGCGCGACATGATGAACAGCGCGTAGTCGATGCCAACGGCCAGGCCAATCATCAGCCCCAGCGTCGGGGTGATGGAGTTCAACGGCAGGAATGCCGTCGCCCCCACCGTCACGAGTGCGCCGATACCCACACCCACAATCGCGGTAATCAGCGGCAATCCCGCCGCCAGCAGCGAGCCAAATGTAAAGGCCAGAATAACGAGCGCGACCACCACGCCCGCGATCTCGGAGATCGGTTCGACAGCGATCGGATCGCCGAAGCCGGGGCCGCCGACCTCCACGGTCATGCCCGCGTCGCGCGAGACCTGGATAGCGTCGTACACCGCCTGGCGGTCTTCTTTGGTCACGTCGGCAGGCAGGGGCACATCGTAGCTGAAAGACATGGTGCCGTAGCGCCCGTCGGCGGAGTACATCCGCAGATTCTCGGCGTCGGACTTCGCGGTAGCTTCGGGCAGCCCTTGCTTCGTCATCTGCTCGACCAGCATCGTGCCGAGCTTCTTGTTGAGGGTTACGGGGTTGCCGAACTGCATGCCCTCTTTGAAGTCGGGCACGTTGTTCTTCAGCGACGCCACAGTCTCATCCATCGCCGCCATCAGCTCTGGGTCTTCGAGTTTCTTCCCGTCGGGGGCTTCAAAGACTACGTTGACGTCGGTGGATTCAGCCGGGTTCTTGGTGCCTGGGAATTTCTCCTGCAGCATCTCGGTGGCATGTGTGGAGGGGACGTCTTTGATTTCAAAAACGTCGTTGAAGCCCTTTTGGAACCCGAGGGCGGCTGCGGCGATGCCGACGAGGAGCAGTAGCCAGGCGGCGATCACCCGCTTTTTGTGTAGGTAGGACCATCGCCCAAGGTTAAACAGGATTTTCGCCACTGGTTGACCTTCCGCCGGCTTGTGAGGTGTGTAGTTGAGCTGCGCAACATTCGCAGATAGTTCTCGAAATATACATCCTACCGTAGCTAAATCCGCAGGTGGAATGTTACCAATGTTACGCGTGTTGCAGAAGTTTCCAACCAGGCTGGCGGGCTCTGCAGCGCCCCACAACTAAAAGAAAACGGGTTAAGTAAAGAAAAGTGTGTCCGCATGCCACCATAACCCCAGACCACACACCAC
>NZ_JBSQBJ010000018.1:0-44332 GCF_055862885.1 Corynebacterium sp. p3-SID1761
TTCCACTCTCGGCTTGACCTTGCCCCTGCGACAACCGGAAGGATCTTTCCCATGACCGAATACACGATTGGCGATGCAGCAGATTTCTTGGGAGTGACGCCCAAAGCCCTGCGCCACTGGGATTCCATCGGGCTCCTCACCCCGCAGTGGCGCACACTGGGCGACTACCGGCTCTACACCGAAGACGATCTGCGCATTGGTGCGACCATCGTGCTGTACCGGAACATGGGCTTCAAACTGGCGGACATACCCGACCTAATCGATGCCCCTTCCGAGGCAGCGCTGGATCGTGCACTCCGAACCCACCGAGCTGCGCTGACGCAAAAGCTCGACCAGGTGAAGAGCCAATTGCGTGCGGTCAGTGACCTAATAGATACAACGCAAGTGAAGGGATACACCATGGAACAAATGAACAAGATCAAGAAGTACTTCGGCGAAGACATGCCTGCCTATCAGGAGGAAGCACGCGAGCGTTGGGGGGACACTCCCGAGTACCAGCAGGCTCAAGAGAAGCTGAATTCGCTGGGCGATGAAGATTTTCAGGAAATCAAGGACGACCACGACCGCTTCGTGGCTGAACTTGTTACCGCCCGAGATGCGGGCGTCGCGCCCGAAAGCGACAAGGCACAAGCTCTGGTCGAGCAGCACCGCGCAACGATCAACCAGTGGTATGACGTCACTACGTCGCGCCAGCTGATTCTGGCTCGGATGTACGTCAGCGATGAGCGATTCGCCGATGCCTACCAAGGTGCTCAGGAATACCTGCTGTCCCTGGTGGAATACCGCGCACAGCAAGAGGGAATCACGAACCCTAGCTGGGACGACTAGTCCACGTAGTACGCATCGGTATTGCTACGATTGCGCCATGAAGGGCTACCGTATCGGCGAACATGCACTGGCGATCTATCTATCCTCTATCGCGGGCTTTGTCGATACGCTGGGGTTTTTGTACTTGGGAGGGTACTTCCTTTCGTTTATGTCGGGTAACACCACGCGCCTGACGGCGGCAGTAAACGCGGGGAAATGGGAGGTTGCTGCGACAGCGGGCGGCGTGATGGTGCTGTTCTTGGTCGGCGTGGGAATTGGGGCTCTGATCAGCCAACTGGGACATCGGCACTTGCCACGCACGCGCACTCGTGAGGCGATCCTGTTGTTTATTTGTGCAACCTCCACTCTCGCATCGGTGATGGTACTAACGGGGCACGAGCAGCTGGCGGTGTACAGTCTGTCGTTCACCGTGGGTGCGATGAACTCTACGTTCGAACGCGATGGCGAGGTAAGCATCTCGCTGACATATATGACCGGCACGCTGGTGAAGATGTCGCAGCGATTCGTGGCCGCTTTGTTCGGCGGTCCTCACATCGACTGGATACGCTACTTCGCTCTGTGGATGGCGCTGGCGTGCGGCGCATTGCTCGGTGGCTGGATGTATGTGCAGGTGGGACTGCACGCGGTTCTGGTGGTGACGGGCATGCTGTACGCGGGAACCGTGACTGCACTGGTGTACCGCCAATGGCGGCGCAACCGTGGGCTGGCGGTTTAGGACTGGAGCGCTAGAGCTCCCAGGGGTTCAAATATTGCACACCCATCGGCTCAAAATCCTTCTGATTTCGAGTCACGATTGTCAGCCCATGCACACGCGCGGTGGCAGCAATTAATAGATCAGCCTGGGGCCGGGGATCCGGAACATTCAAATTGGCCGCCTCTATAGCCACTCGCTCATCAAAAGGAAGAACCCGACCTTCGAACAGCGGAAGTAAATCCTGAGTGAACCACTTCTGCAGCCGCTGCCCCTGCACAGGATCGGTGTGATTCTTTCGGGAGATACCTAACTTCAGCTCATAGATAGTGATCGCAGAGAGATATTGGCTGTGCAAGATCTGCGCATTAACCCACTCAAACACCCTGGGATTTACTTTCCCGGGCGGCTTCCGGAGTTCGCTGACCACATTCGTATCGAGCAGGTAGTTCATAGCTCGGGCACCCGCGGTTCGAAGTCCATCCTTACGTCCTCGAGGTCAATGTCCTCTTCCATTTGCAACCGCGAAGCCCAGCCTTCATTCGAGCCGGAGATCTTCCTGTAGTCATCAATGGAAAGCAATACGAAGGCCGGCTCACCCCGATCAGTAATAACAACGGGCCCCTCACTGGCCTTCCTTTTCGCGTAACTCACATCCTGATTGAACTCACGCGCACTCACGCTAGTCATGAGAACCCTCCTTTTGTAGCAACGTACCTACATTCTAACTAACCAACGGTACTTTCAATACCCGCTGTTAGAAACGCCCTGTTTTTATCTTTGCAACACATTGTTGCTCAAGTCTGTGTAGCGACTGATGAACCGCTCACCTCCCCCAACCTCAACCCCAGGGATTTTCATCATGTTTCTAGCCTTGCGCGAAATGCTTTTTGCGCGCACCCGCTTTCTTCTCATGAGCGTCGTGTTGGCGCTCATGTCCTTGCTGGTCGTCATCATCTCCGGCCTCACAGCCGGATTGGTTAACGACGGTGTTTCCGGCCTGAAGGCAATGGATAGTGACGTCATCGCTTTCGCCGATGGCCCCCAGACGGACTCCGCTTTCACCCGCTACATCGTCAACGTCGACGCAGCCTACCTGCCCCTCGACGTCTGGCAGGAAATCCACGCTGGCGCATGTAAGGGCGAAGAGATAAGCCCGTAGGCGTACAAGGAAATCTCCGTCATCGTCGGTGCACTCATCGCCGTCGGCCTCGAAAGCTTCCTGGAAACCACGGCCATGCCCTACGCCACCGAACTCGGATCCGTCCTCAGCGGCAGCGCGATCCTCTTCGTATCTAGCCTGATCGGCGCGTTGATTGCCGTCGTCCGCGTCACCCGCACCAACCCACTTGCAGCCCTAGGAGAGAACCGATGAGCCCCGCCTCGCATCTTCCCGCCCCGCACGTTCCGGCCCTGGAACTTAAAGACGTCACGGTGACCTACAGTACTACTTCGCTTTAGGGATCAATGCAGCCCACGTAGGCGTACCAAATACCACTGATACGGAGATCTCACAGGCATGACCATAACTTCGGCCCAGCTTGACGCTGTCATTGCCGCAACCCGCCACATCCCCGAATCAAACTTCACCGCCTACCGCGGTGGTTACCCCCAGGAGATCAGCACAGCCCTTATCGATGCTGTGTTCTCAATCCAGGCCCAATACGACTCCGCTACACCTGGCAAAGGCGTCAGGAACCGCGTGCAGGCCTTCCGTTCCGCGAACCCGAGTGCGATTAATAATCTGTCGGCACTGATCGACTTGGGCACTGAACACGTAGTGCAGATGATAGGGAAGGGAAAACCGGACGCCGCTTGAAAGCGGGGGCAGTACTTGAGGCTGCTGCCGGATACGTGGCTATCGGGGTGAACAATGCCACACGTCGATTGCCTCCGAGTATGCCTGGCTCGGGATATGAGGAAAGTCCGGGGAGTTCGCATCTCTTTCACGGCACGTCGCATCGCATCCCCTCTCCCGGCCGCTCGCCTATTCCATATATAAGAAGAACAGATATAGCGCTGAATAGACTGTCGACAAACAGCCATGCAGAATAATTTCAGGAATCTTCCTGCATATTTACAAGATTTCCCAACTATTCAACCATTTTTCATTCCCAAAGGAACTATCTCGCGCTAAGTTCATTTCTAACCATTCACCACAGCGAAAGATGACCCATCATGGCCAGACCATCTCGCACTATCACCACTCTCCTATTCGCCCTCACCCTCGGCATCGGCTTCACCCCCACCGTGCAAGCTCAGCCCACACAACCACCAGCAGCCGCCAGCACACCAGCCGACAACAACGCCGATTACGTCGCACCCGGGCGCGAAGATCTCGAACCGGCAGAACCAGGCTTCGACGACAACAACGTCGATAACCAAGCGGGCAAAAACTGGCACCCCACCACCAACCCCAAAAGCAAAGTCATCCCAGGACAGATGCGTTCCGATAAAGAAGAAATCCCTGGTGGTTTCACCAAAGAACAGGCCAACCGCGCCGAGGTCCAAGAAGCTAAAGAACAGGCCACACAGGCACGCTCTGGGATCCAGACTTTTGCCGTTGTCGATACGTGCCGAACGTACTGGCCCAGCCCGTTCAAGGTCTGCGGAAAGATCCGCGAAAAGTACGACTCCCTCGGCGGACCACAAAGCTTCCTAACCTGGCCAAAATCCGACGAACTGAAGGTTCCCGATGGCGTGGGGCGCCGCAACGAGTTCGTCAACGGATTCATCTACTGGCACCCTAATACCGGTGCTCATTCGATCACCACGCACTTCTCTGTCGCTTGGGCACGTATCGGATGGGAACGTGGACCGCTAGGTTACCCCACCACTGACGAATTTGGCCTGTCTGGCAGTATCGGGCGTAAGCAATCCTTCGAGCACGGCCACATCTACGGCTCATTGGCAGGACTGGCCACAATCCACGGGGCGATCTACGACAAGTGGGTGCAAACCGGGGCAGAAAAAGGCCCGCTTGGCTACCCCACAGGTGATGAAACAAAAACCCCTGACGGCATCGGACGGTTCCATAACTTCACCCGCGGGAAGATCTACTGGCACCCACAATATGGAGCACATAGCGTTGTGGGAGCACAGCAGTTGATCTGGGAAGCGAGCGGACGTGAGCAAGGTATCTATGGATACCCTACTTCCGAACAATTTTTGGACAGTAAAGGAAATGTTGTTCAAAACTTCTCAAAAAGTCGACTGGATCTAAGTGTGTACCTAGGAAACACCGCCACTACACGAGTGGGAGAGAAGCTACTTAACGATAAACTAGTTGCTCTTTATCCTGAGTTGGCTAGTGGGGGGAATGTGGAGATAGGCGCACGAAATGACCTTGTCGCCAATGCAGAAACTAGAGATTCTCGTGTAGTGGGCGGAAAAGAAGTAGTGACAATCATTCCAGTCCCTAGCTACTATGTATATGACTGGCATAGAGGAAATCTAAACGACTACTGCACATCTAGCCCTGATGAATACTCTGGAGGAGTAAAGAATGCAGATTTCAGAGGACCTTGCGCTATTCATGATATGTGCTACCAGGCAGTTTCTCGAGGAGAAAGGACCCAATCATTTTGTGATGAAAGGTTCCACTCGCAGCTATTGCTAACCTGCGAAGGCGTATACTCACAATACAGTGTAGATAGGTATCGGTGCGGAAATGTAGCCCAGGTTTACTATCAAGTCGTAAAGAATGCCCCTCATGATTTTTAAGGAATAATTAATTTGATAAAGCGCATTCTTTTCTTGCCGATCATTGAACTTATTCTTATTTCTCTGTCCTTGTTTGGCTTATCAAGATGGATCATAATGCCTTTTTATGACCCATCTTACGGTACGGAGAGCCAGTTTTTTGATTCCTTCAATCAATCTCTTGTAATAATCTCGGCAATTTCTGCCCTTTTGGGCATTTTTCTTGCGGTAATTGCCCCAAATAAAATCGCTACAGGGTGGGCGATCATTGCCGCTGGAGCGGTGGCTGTCGTACTTGTTAAAAGCATGGCAGACAATAGCCCTAACATTGGCGGAGGTCTCATATTTTTAGTCGGCGAAGTCCTCCTGTTGGCAGGGTTCTCCATGGTCGTTAGGTTCTATTTGATCTCTCTATTAAGATAATCCATACTGTTTGACTACTGCTATAATAGGTCAGATTATCCAAGTCCGCTATCGATATGATCGACCTGACCATGGTCTCCTTAAGCCAAATCCGTAGTTCGCGTTGGCTTGCCAAAGCAGCTATACAGCGTTGTTCGCCCTACCTTCAAAACGTCGTGCGACTTCCGCTTTCGGTACACCAGCATCCACCCATGCATGCGCCTGATCAACCTGCTCCGCAGTAAGCGCGCGGGCACGACCTTTGTACACCCCTCGCTCGAGCAATCCCCTCGGCTTGACGCTCCCTAATGATTGAGCGTTCAAATTCCGCCACCGAACCCAGCAGCCCGAGCATCAGCTTGGCGATCGGGGTGGAGTCCTTCGAGTAGATCTGTCCCTCCTTGAGGAACTCCACCGACACCTCTTTGCTGACTAACTCGTCAACAATGGCATACAGATCCGTTAAGGACCGCGCGCACCGATCCATCGACGCGACCACAAGCTGATCCCCCGCACGGACATACCGCATCGCTTCATCAAGACTAGGCCGCTTTCGTGAACCACCACTAGCCCTATCTGTGTAATAGGTGAAGACCTTCTCCGCCTTGAGTTGCTCAATCTGGCGATCAAGATTCTGATCTTTCGAGCTCACCCGGGCATAACCCACCTTTTGCCCCGAGATCACACCCAACTGTTCCGTGATCTCTAGAGGCAGTGACGGTTCTGTTCCGTTAGTCATGGAGCCAACCCTAGCCAACAGGAAATCTTGTCATTCACAAAGTGTTCGCTTGGGGTACACCGACGGTGATTCCCAGATCACCGCGTTGGACAAGGTGAACCTGACCGTCGAGCCCGGAGAGTTCGTCGCCGTCGTCGGCCCTTCCGGTTCCGGTAAGTCCACACTGCTGGCCGTTGCTGGAGCGCTGACCAACCCAGCCTCTGGCAGCGTCAAAGTCGGCGACGAAGACATCACCAAATACGATGACAAGGAACTAGCCCGCATTCGCCGGGACTACATCGGCTTCGTCTTCCAATCCTCCGGCAGCCTGCCCGGCGCCCTCACCGCCGAGGAACAACTGGAGCTCGCCGCGCGCGTCATGGGTAAACACGGTCGTTACTCTGGTGCGGAGCTTTTGGAGAAGGTTGGTATGACGCCCCGAGCTAAGCACCGCCCAGGAAGTCTGTCGGGTGGCGAACGTCAGCGGGTGGGCATCGCCCGAGCTCTCGTCGGCGCCCCACAGGTGTTGCTGGTCGATGGGCGCTTGAGCCCTACCTCCAACTAGGCATAAGACAACTAGGCAACTGGGTAACTAGACATCCAAATAGGCAGCTACGCAGGCCGAAAAGCGGGTAGTAAACTAGGGCACTATGCCGAAGATCACGGAGACGACAGTAGCCGAGCACCGCGCGGTCCAGCACCGCGCAGTGCTGGAGGCCGCCGAGCGGCTGATCGTTGCTGGCGTCGGCAAGGTTCCCTCCCTGGCAGAGGTGGCCGCCGAGGTTGGCCTAGCCCGCCCCGCCAGCGCCCGAAGAGCGCTTCTGCGCCTACGTGGAGGCGATGCTCGATCTTTTCGTTCACGGTTCCTACGGCCCTCTGATGGCCGCCGCCCAGCTCTTCCCGGAAGCGTTTGCCGAGGAAAAGGTACAGAAATCGCACGCTGGTTTTAAGGAGATCGTGGATAGCTTCTGCCCCGGTGTTTCCTCCATTGACATCGGATTACTGAATGCGGCGGTGGTGAGGGCGTCAGAAATGGCAAAAACCCCCGAAGACCTCGAACAAGCAACGGCAACACTGCATCGCATGGCGCGCGCCATTGTGACGGGTTAGCCCGTCGCCACGAGCGCCTAATTACTTAGTTCTGTAGGGACAAACGCTGGCGACGTTGTACGCTTAACCTCATGCGAAATCGCCTTGTTGCACTCTCCGTTGCCGCGTTGACGGCCCTCTCGCTTGCAGCTTGTTCGGATAACGAGACTCCGCCTGAGCCGAGCGCTGCTCAGCATTCGAAGGAGTCCGGCGAAACTTCCGCCGCAGGACAAGAAGGCACCTCGGAAGAAGGGCAAAATGATGAGGCCTCTGGCAACACAGATAACACTGGCAACAGAGCGAAAAAGCGCCCCAACCCCTCAGCGCCCAGCACTCCGAAGCCCGATAAGGTCGAGCTTGCCCCGAATGAAACAGCCTTAGAGGGCAAGCTGATGAAGGTGCGCTTCAGCGACATGACCCCACCGGAGGACTTCGCACGAGTGGCGGACATCGTGGACGATAGCGTGGACTACTACGCGATCAAACTCGATCCGAAGAAGCCCGTGACGGCGAAACTGGGAGCGGGTATTGGCACCCAAACTCCCGAATGGGCCATCGTTGGTAGCAGCAGTATGCCAAACGAAATGAACTGGGACTCCATGGTCGGGCACAAAATCCGCGTCATCGCGCACCGGGACAACATGACCTTCGCGACGGACCCATCCGCTCCCCCGACGGCGGTGACGGTCAAGAACTCGGACTATAAACCGGAGATCCTCGACTAGTTGGCGTTAGCCTTCATCGCTCCGTATGTCGCAACCAAGCAAGCACTGCCTTTACACGGCGATTAGCATCCTCGGGTGCAAACCCAAGCTTCATAAAGACGCTGGCAACGTGCTTGCTCACTGCTCCTGCGGTCAGCACCAATTCATCCATGATCTCCGAGTTGCTCAGACCACGAGCCATTAAAGCAAGGACTTCCTTTTCCCGAGGAGTTAACGCAGCCAGGCCGGTTCGTCGCGCCGAAAGTAGGGCAGATACAACCTCTGGATCGACGACGGTTCCTCCCCGAGCAACCTCGTTAAGAGAGTGAACGAATTCGTCCACGTCAGAGACGCGTTCCTTCAAAAGATAGCCAAAGCCGCCGTGCTCCAACAGCCGATCGAGGTAGCTCGCCGCAACATATTGGCTTAGCACCATAACTGGTTGGGAAGGATGCCGTTTGCGCAGATCATATACCGCGCGCAGACCATCATCAGTCATGGTGGGAGGCATACGTACATCGGTGATAATCACATCGTATTTCTGCCCATTTTCATCACTCGCCATCGTGGCATTTCGCAATTCTGACGCATCGACCACCGTCACGACTTCATGCCCTAGCGCCATTAGTAATTGTTCTAGCCCGGCACGAAGCAATGCAGAGTCTTCTGCAAGCAAGATCTTCAATCTATTCTCCACTAGGTTGATTTGGGGGATTCCGACAGAGGCAGTTCAAGAATCAACCGCGCACCAGAATCATTTTCAAGCGAGCTTTCACCATCCTTAATGTTCTGGAGTTTCACCGTTCCACCAAGTGCAGCAGCACGCTCACGCAAACCTGCGATACCCGTACCGTTTAAGTCACGTAAATCTTCTGAAGGGGTCTCAATGAATCCCAACCCATCATCTGTAATAGATACCCGTAGCCGATTCGAAAAAGCGACCTTCACGTCAACGTGCTGAGCTTCGCCGTGTTTCGTTGCATTCGTCAAAGCTTCGGCAACGCAGTGGTAGGCCAGTAGCGCCATTGTTTCGTCCAACTCCGGAGAGCTACCTTCGACCTGCAAAACAGCGTCGACCCCTGCGTGTGCGATTAGCTCTTCAAGGGCTGCAACCAGCCCTCTGTCAAAGAGCACCTGCGGGGCGATTCCTCGCACAGTCGCACGTAACGCGCGTAGCGCCTGGGAGGCATTGTGTTCTGCATCCTCCAATGCTATCTCCATAACTTCAGAGGAAGCCTGATTCTTGTAATGCAATTTTGCTGTAGCGAGGTTGAGTTTTAGCGCTGTCAAATATTGTTGTGGCCCGTCATGGAGTTCACGCTCGATGCGACGGCGTTCGCCAGAAAAAGCGTCGATAAGAGTGGCACGAGAAGCAGCGAGCTCCTTATCGCTAGGAGATAGCGCAAACCGAACTACAGCTATTGACGCCGCGGAAAGCAGTCGCGAGAAGATCATCAAAAGACCAATAGCAATGGCGCCCACACCCCAAGAAACAACGAAAATAAGAATTGGATTTGAGGTGGACCATTCGCCCAGAGAAAGCTCACCGACAGGTAGCAATGGGATGGCAATTAGTACTCCTGCAAAGAAGCCCAAAGAAACCCATGTAAAGAAGGCAGCTGCAGCAAGCACAAGTTGCATCACCAGATGAAAGAACTGTGGCCAGTCGAACCAGCGGCTCGCTTTGCGGTACGGGACTTCTACGCCCATCCACAACGCCCCACGTCTACAGATAGCATCTGCACCGCGTGCAACAAGGGGAATCCAAGGCAGCATCAGCAACGAGATAACGAATCCAGGTACGAAAAGGAGCGCGAGCACTGCACTCCAACCCAAACTCTTCAACGTCTTCATCGATTTCAACATTAGTGGTCGCCTTCGAGAAAAACGGTAGAGCCAGCTCTACCGTTATGTAGGTAGTTGGCTCCATGGCTTCCAGACTGCGTGGCTGGTCGGATGAGAGTATGCAGAAATCAAGAACAAGCAGTCATGCCACCGCCGCATCAGCTAGCTCACCAGTCTCTCCGCAAGCGCTCCAAGCTCATAACCTTACGAAGCGATTCGGTAAGCACAAGGTGCTAGACGGTCTCGAACTAAGCATTAACTCTGGTGAATTTGTCGCCATAATGGGCCCGTCTGGGAGTGGCAAAACAACACTACTCAGAATTCTATCTGGCCTCGACAAACCTTCATCGGGCACAGTGAATTCCCCTCACCGTACCGAGCGCGCCTTCGTCTTCCAGGATTACAACCTGCTGGAATCCCTCACGGCAAGGCGCAATGCGATGCTTACCGCCAGGTTTAGTGGGCGCCGCTGCTCCATGGCTCAAGTCAAGACAGTCTTTAATTCATTGGGACTCAAAGGATTTGAAAACTATCTGCCACATCAACTCTCTGGAGGTCAACAGCAGCGTGTAGCCGTGGCTCGTGCGTTGCTTGCTAACGCTCCATTCATCTTTGCTGACGAGCCCACGGGTGCTCTCGACGATCAAACTGCTGATGTGGTGTTAAGGCATCTCAAAACAGCAACCCAATCAGGATCGACAGTGGTAATGGTTACACACTCCCAAAGAGCAGCCGCATATGCGGACCGCGTAATTGATCTCGCTAAAGAACCTCTGGCCACTCCTGGGAGCAAAAACTCATGATTGTTTGGCTTAAAGACCTAAAGTCGAATTGGTTGTCATGGCTGGCGATTTCAATCACGATGCTCGTTTCTTCCGCTAGCTGCAGTCTGGCAATTTCGATGATCTCCGCAGATGGCAAAGACGCAATTCCCCTTGGCGGAACGATCCTTGGAATGTCAATCTGTGCCATCGTTCTAGTCACGTTTAGTCAGATGCGTTTGACCATCGAAGAACACCAACCGATTTATCAGAGTTGGCGCATGGTCGGCATGCCTGGGTGGATGATCAACCTCCTCATACTCGGCCAAGTTGCCGTAGTTAGTGCTACTACCTCTTTAATCGGGGCACAACTCATTCGCCCAGCGCTGAGCCCAGCAGTCGAGGCCCTTCGTGGTGATGGTATCCCCATGCCTGACCTATCGGTTGATGCCTCTGTGGTGATGTGGGTCGTACTCGTTTGCGGTGGGGCCGCTATAGCTGGCGCACTGCTACCGCTAAGACAGATTTTTCGACCACAAACCGACTCTCACCCATTGTGGATCACAATCCGGAGCGCGGTTGCTACGGTCGCTATTGCCGGATGCAGTATTGGAGGCGCCTGCATCGAGAAAACAGAAGATGTACTCGCCTGGGCGATGGGAATGTCAGTCCTCATACCGCTACTATTGCCCTGGCTGCTGCCTCTTCTTGACCAGTGGACACGTGTACTTGGCATTGAAGGAGCCAACGTTCGCGTCCGACGTAACTTCTCCTCGCCTCATATCGTTCCATGGGTATTATTCGGAAGCCTCATCATCAGTGTGGGTTCAGGGCTTCGGTTAATCAAGGGCGCAGAGCCTGGGAGCTCAATGTCAGCATGGCAAGTTTTTGTGGTTGTCCTTGGTCCAGTCCTTGCACCCAGTATCGTTGGCGCCGTAATGACTTCGCTCATTATGCATGCCCGAATCAAAAGGGATATCCATGGGCTTCGCCTTGCAGGCGCGCCCAGTAGGTCCTGGATTCTAATTCAAATAGGCGAAGCATTCGCACTCACCGGAACGGCTGCAGTGGTGGTTTTGGTGTTCACGGTTCTGACCGTTGGCATAGTAAATGACCACCTCACCTGCTTTGTTTCTTTCCATGGGATTTGGTGGACAGCCTTTGCCTGCACCTTCGCTGCGATGTTCTTGGCTCTATGTAGTGTCAAACTGGCGGTAGCAACAATCCGGACAGCAGTCGATGACGATTTGCCCGGTGCATACGTCCGCCGTCGACTAACGTTCAGCCGCGCTATCGAGTGAACCAAACCAGCTTCATGACAAAGGACAACGATTTTCATATAGGGTGAGCACATGAGCTCCCCCAGCGATATCTGGTCAGCCAGCGATTACGCCCCGACAGCTGCACGCCTACGACCGATCTCTGAACTCGTCGCCACGGAATTGGCCGGACGTTTGCCCACCCCTGCAGCAGTCGTCGACATCGGATCGGGGCACGGCGATGGCGTCGCAGCGCTCGTCGCCGAAGGCTACACCGTGACCGCTATCGAGCCGACCGCCCGAATCCGCACGATCGGGCAGCACAACGCGCCAAACGCCACGTGGATAGACGCACTGGGCGAAGCCACCGGCTTGGAAGACGCATCCGTTGACGCCGTCACGAGTACATTTGGGTCGATGTTCTGCGACCCAACCACCGGACCATCAGAATGGGCTCGCATCCTACGTCCGGGCGGCGAGCTGGTGATGACTGCTTGGAATCAAGAGGGCTTCCTCGCCACAATGACAGACGCAATGATGGAGTCGGTCAGCCCTGGAGGCTCGAAGCAGACTCCGCCACACATGGCCTGGGGCATCACCGAGGTGGCTCACGAACGCCTGTCGCAGTGGTTCGAAAGCATCCACATCGAGCACCGCGAGCTGAACTGGACATTCGACAGTATCGAGGACGGCATGCAGCTCTACCGCGAGGGCAGCCCCACCCACGTATGGATGGCCGACAATGCCGGCTCCCATCGAGAGGCTCTATGGGCCGCCTTGCGCGACCACCTCAAAGCTCATACGAATTCCTCCGGACGGATCGAGTCCACGACCGGCTACGTACTCATCACAGCGCGACGACGTTAACAACCGGGGTTCTCACCGTAGAGACCCCGGCACCGACTAAATGTTGAACTTGAACTCCATAGGCCACCCGCCGGACGTGAAGACTTCAACTACGCGCTGTTTATCCTCTTCAGCAGTCTCATCGAGATGACGCTTAGCACGTATCAGGGTTGGTGTGTCCGAATCTGAACGCGATGCAGTCGTTCGCCCTACTTCTCACCATCGCCACCGTCGCATATCCGCTTAACCACGCAGCCCACCACTCGGCATTCTCAGCTCAAAATCTGCAATTTCTTCGATTAGCTCTCGGTCGTGCGTCACCACCAAAACCACAGCGCCTTCCTCAGCACAGCTGCGGATGACCCGCCCCATATGCTTCATCGCAGTAAGATCCAGCCCACAGGTCGGCTCATCAAAAGCAATTACATCAGCGCCAGCCACTTTCGCTGTGGCAACGGTCAACCGCTGTCGTTGTCCGCCGGACAAGCTGAGAGGAACCAAGCTGTCGGCACGACTATGGCTGGGTCTAGCACGTGCAATAGGTCCGCACCACGCTCGCTCCCCAGCCCCGTCTCGTCCCGTTCAAGCAACTGGGTTACCATCTGAGCCAGAGTTACAAATGTCAATGCGCTGCAGATGGAGGCCATGACCTGCAGCGCGACGCCAAGACCGAGCGAGCGACGTACCGGCTGCAAAAGCGTTAGAATCGGCTGTTTTCTTGGAGTTTGGGTTACTGGCTGGGAGGCTTTTTTGTGAAGCCGACGCGTGGCACACCCTTCCATAAGACTCTTTTCTTGACTCATATCATTCCTTTTAATGTCTTTACGGCTGACTTCCCGCAGACATAGAGCTTGGCCAGGTAGGCAATCTCATTCCGAGTGATGTGGTGCGAATGATCACCGGGTACAGTGAACGGACCATCAATCTCGTGGACCCAACGCGCCCAACCATTGGTGTGTGAATCCATTGACTCTAAATCCGAATTCTGTGCTGCCACCGCGTGATATCGACCCCCCTTTCGCCAGCTGGGTAATCAGCCCGTCTAACAAGGATTGCGCGAAGCTGATGGGCGCCATCTTCCTCAAGTTGCCTCTTCGTGCCGGAGTGTTCCAAGACACTGAATGTGAAGGGTCTCCAGCGAACTATTTCCCAGTGGTATTCACCCAGCATCACGGAACGTAAGGCTGGGTGTCGGCGCACGTTCCTGATGGCATTGCGCAATGCTCTGAAATCAACACCACCGAATGCTTGTCCTTCGTTTCGGCCGTTAACGTAGGCCATTTTCGTACTACGTAGCTTTCTCCACATGCCGTTTTCACTGTGCCCACCGACGGGGCCTTTCATGTCCAGACATTAGAAAGTTCTCCTTATTATGCTTATGTGTTCATTGCACTATTCAAGGAGTTTGGAAGCACCGCCATCGAATATGTCCCTGAGTACATTGCTTTTCAGCACTCCTCTTAGGCTAGGCTACATTAAGTGAAGGAAGGCTAAGCTAATCTGTCTTCTAGGTAGTTGGAGATTACCCCCATTCCAGCGCACCCTCCCCAAGCCAAGGAGTTAAAGCAATGTCCACCCGATGGCTCAATTTCACGATCGCACTCTCTGCCGCGCTCATGACACTCGACATGACAGTCGTCACCATCGCCCTACCCGAAATCAACGCAAGCTTTTCCAGCGGTCTTTCCAAAGCCCAGTGGGTCGTCAATAGTTATGTCCTCGTCTTTGCGGCTCTACTCCTGGGAGTCGGAGCCCTCTCCGACCGCATTCCTCGCCGCCCCTTATTTCTCATTGGCCATGTTGTCTTCGGGCTAGCCTCCCTGCTCTGCGCTGTCGCCACTAGCGTCGACATGTTGATTCTTGGACGCATTATCCAAGCACTCGGTGCCACGTTTGTGTTCGCCACATGTATGCCCCTCATTGCCGATCACTTTGAGGGCGACGACGCAGGACGTTCACGAGCAGTCGGGATCTACATGGCCGCCGGCGCCGCCGCTGCGGCTCTCGGCCCCCTCGTAGGGGGGATCATCATAAGCAACGGTGGATGGCGTTGGATGTTTGCTATCAACCCACCGCTGTGTCTGTTGGCTATCGCAATCATGTTCTTCTTAATTCGCTCCTCCCAAGAGACAACACGGGCCAGTGGACACATCGACTGGATCAGCACCGCAATCATCGCGATCGCCCTCTTTGCCATGAACTACGCCCTCATTAGCGGTCCGGACGATGGCTGGACTACGCCCCTCGTCCTCGGAGCGATCGTCGTCGCCGCGGCTTTATTGGGAGTTTTCATAGTTCTCCAAATCAGGCATGGCAACGAAGCATTATTAGACCTCAGCTTATTCAAGAGTAGTACCTTCACAGCAGCAATCACGCTGTCCTTCACTGCTCGCCTCACCTCATACGGAATGATGCCCTACCTCGTCTTCTGGCTCGCGGGTTACCAGGAACTCTCTCCCATTGCAGTAGGACTCGTCCTTCTAGCCATGGCACTTCCGATTGTGGTGGTGGCGGGTCCGTCCTCAGCGTTGCAGAGGACAGGAAAAGTCAATGTAGTTACTGGAGTCGCAATGCTCCTTGTAACCATTGGTCTGATCTGGTTGGGACTAGCCGTATCTCCAGATGCTTCATGGGAGCCGGTTATTGGCCCGCTCATCGTAATTGGAGTGGGCACTGGCTTAGCAATGCCACACATGATGAACATAGCGTTGTCCGTTGTTCCGGCTAGCCGATCAGGTTCGGCCACGGGCGTGGTTAATACCGCCTTCCCGCTCGGAACAGCAACAGGCGTAGCTTTCTTCGGATCCGTCTTGAGCTCTCACATCGACGCGTTGAAGCAAGTTCCAGAGAGTATCCGCGAGGCGGGAGCAACAGGACAGTTGAATGCGCTCCGTATCCAAGGACCAGGAGAAGTTATTTCTCTTGTAACGGAAGCTTTCACAGATGGTCTGAGCACCATCATGTTCATCGCTGCTCTCTGCAGCGCCCTATGCGCTGCATTCTGCTGGTGGGCAATTCGCCTTCCGGTATCAACAGTTGAGTCACGACATGACTAGCAGCTACAACTGAACCGTCCCACGTTTGTTCCGTTTGAGTAGTTGGGAAAATCTGGGGTATGCCGAAGAAGTTTGATCAGAATGCGAAGGATCGTGTGGTCCGTTTGATCTAGGATCGCATCCTTGCGGAGGGTATTTTTCTTCGAAGGCAGTGCCAGGTGGCCGCGCCGAACCTCAGAGTGTCTTGGCACACTACCCGTCAGTGGTGCGGCAGGCTCACCGAGAAGAACACGTCCAGCGGGGCGAGGAAAACAACACTGCTGCAAATGCGAGGCTACGGCGAGAAAACCAGCAGCTCCGCGACACCAACGAGTTACTAAAGGCCGCTCCGGCTTTATGGCGTCGGAACGTGACCCCCAAATACGTTCGCACGGCTGGAGGGCTTGTTTTACACGGCTTACGTCATGGATGTGTATTACCGAAAGACTGTCGACTGGGCCTTTTCGGATACGATCCGCACCGAGACACTGCCGTTGCAGGCTCCAAACCAGATTATCGCGACGGCTAGGGAAACCGCTGGCCTCGTGCATCATTCCGGCCCCGGTTCGCAGTATGCCAGCACCGTCTACTCAGCACCGTCTACAACGACAGACGCAATGATGGAATCGGTCAACCCTGGAGACTCGAAGCAGACCCCGCCACACATGGCCTGGAGTATCACCGAGAGGCTCTATGGGGCGCCTTGCGCGACCACCTCAAAGCTCATACGAATTCCTCCGGACGGATCGAATCCACGACCGGCTATGCACTCATCACAGCGCGACGACGTTGACCACCGTGCTCCTCGTCGCAGGGGAAGGAAGTCCTGCCACGAAACACGGCATCGAGTCGTAAGAGAAATGATCATTCACTCAATGAAGGCGCGCAAGCAGAACCGCAACCTGCTCGATTAGCCGTCGGGTCTCTCTAGGGAGGCGAGAGACAGTACCCGGCTAGCCCCACGATCCCTTCTCCGAAACATTGCAGGTGCGCAATTGAACCTCGATAATTGAAACCATGAGTGACGCGAACCTTGATATCCGCCAGATCACCTTCGACTGCCATGATCCGTCAAAACTCGCCACGTTCTGGTCGTCTGCAACTGGCTGCAGAATCGCCGCCGACTACGGCGATTTCGTGATGGTTGATTCCACGCCGGCGCTCGGGTTCCAGCGCGTCGAGAATCCCACCCCTGGAAAAAACCGCATGCATATCGACGTTGGCGGCGGGCAACGCGAAGCCTTAGTAGAGCGCCTCAAAGGTTTAGGCGCTGCCGAACTCAGCACGAACGAAGCACCCGGGCTCGAGTGGACTGTCATGCAGGATCCAGAGGGCAACGAGTTCTGCGTGGGCGGTCCCGCAACCTAGCAAGGCGCGTTTAAAACGCAGGCTCCAAAGACGAAGTTCATCCTGTCGTGGATTTAATTTGTCACCGCTACGCCGAGGCGGACTGCACGGGCTGTATCCCCGCAGTAACGGCACGCTTACCGTGGACAATCTCGTTTATCCTGCGCGGCGGAACACCGATAGCAATAGCGAGTTTGTGCTGGGTGATCTCCATCTCCTTGAGGAAGTCCTCCATGAGATTCTCACCCGGGGGTGAACCGGAGGGATTTTGTCAGCGGTAGTGAACGGCCTCTACGTCCTCTGACCCCGTGATGGTGTAGTCACGCTGAATATGCGCTGTTGCCTGACCCCACTCGCTCGCTTTAACCCGCGCTTGGTGCGAATCGAACGATGCTTGATCAGTGAATAGTTCCGATACATTCCATACGAGCGGGTCGTCGGATTGAGTGACCTCGAAGCGCAGACACCCGAGTTCATCACGAGAGAGCTCAACGTGTTTAGGAAGGAACCGTTCAACGATCGAAACATCACTGAGGTCTTTGCAGATCAGGGTACCGTTCAGCTCGAACATGCTCCTAGAACACCTTCGCTAAAAGTCAGACACGGCGCTTAAACGTTAAACTTATATTCCACGGCATCTCGTTGCAAAGTTACTCTCTCTCGTTAAGGCTGCCTGATGTCGGCACCACCACCTTCGGTCGCACCTACGCCGCCGAGCCAGACAAGCTCATTGAGCAACTCAAAACCGACGCCGCCGTCATGTCCGCCGGCACCCTGCTCATCACCATCCCCACCGGAATGGGCGTGGACGTCAACGTGAAGATCTTGGACAACTTCGCCACGCATGTCGCCCCCGCGTGGAAGAAGCCGAATCACGAAGGCCCAGTTACCGGCTATCCCATCGACTAATTCCTGCAGGTCGCAAGCTCTTCGTTTCAACGTCAGTTCAGTGCGTGTTGAATAGTTCAGTAACTGCTGTATGATTCAGCATATGCTGACTATTGCTTCACGCCTCGACGTCATGAACCGGCTCGGCCGGGCCATGGCGGATCCGACGCGCTCCAGAATCCTAATCACCCTACTCGACGGCCCGAGCTACCCGGCCGTGCTTTCGCGCGACCTGGACCTGACCCGCTCGAACGTCTCGAACCACCTGACCTGCTTGCGTGACTGCGGCATCGTCGTCGCCGAGCCGGAGGGCCGCAAGACACGCTACGAAATCGCCGATCCGCACCTCGCGACAGCGCTCAACGCGCTAGTGAACGCGACGTTGGCTGTCGACGAAAACGCCCCGTGCATCGACCCTGAGTGCTCGGTGCCCGGCTGCGACGGAAAAGGAGCGGACGCATGAGTTCAGCATGTGGATGCGAACACGAACCAGCCACGGAGATCGAAGATCTCGATCGGCCCTGGTGGAAGGACCCCGAGTTGCTACTGCCGATCTTCTCCGGCGTAGCCCTCTGCATAGGACTGGCACTGGGCTGGTCCGACTTGGAGACGCCCGCAACGGTACTGTATTGGCTTGGCCTGCTGTTGGGCGCTTACACGTTCGCACCTGGAGCGATCCGGAACCTTGTCACGAACCGCAAGCTCGGCATTGGCTTGCTTATGACGATCAGCGCGGTCGGCGCGGTAATCCTCGGTTACGTCGGAGAGGCCGCGGCGCTAGCGTTCCTGTACTCGATCGCCGAGGCGCTGGAAGACAAGGCGATGGACCGGGCCCAAGGCGGACTGCGGGCACTGTTGAAGCTGGTACCGCAAACCGCGACCGTGCTGCGCGACGGTACGACGGCCGAGGTCGCTGCGAAGGACCTTGAGGTTGGCGAGCTAATGATCGTACGCCCCGGGGAGCGGATCGCCACGGACGGCATCATTCGGTCCGGACGCTCCAGCCTTGACACCTCAGCGATCACCGGAGAATCCATTCCGGAGGAGGTTGCGCCCGGCGACGAGGTGCCCGCGGGAGCGATCAACTCCGCCGGTGTGCTGGAAGTCGAAACGACCGCAGCTGGAACGGACAACTCGCTGACCACACTCGTCGACCTCGTCGAGCAGGCGCAGGCGGAAAAGGGCGACCGCGCCCGGATCGCCGACCGGATTGCCCAACCCCTAGTGCCCGGGGTGATGATCCTGGCGGTGTTGGTCGGCGTGATTGGCTCGCTGCTGGGCGACCCCGAGACGTGGATCACCCGCGCGTTGGTGGTCCTGGTCGCAGCATCCCCGTGTGCGCTGGCAATCTCCGTGCCGCTGACGGTCGTGGCCGCCATCGGCGCGGCCAGCCAGTTCGGCGTGGTCATCAAGTCCGGCGCGGCGTTCGAGCGACTCGGCGGCATCCGTCACCTGGCGGTGGACAAGACCGGAACCCTTACCCGCAACCAGCCCGAGGTTACCGACGTGGTCCCGGCAGACGGATTCGATCCGGCGCAGGTGCTTGCTTTCGCGGCGGCAGTTGAGCAGCAATCGACGCACCCCCTCGCCACGGCGATCGCGGCAGCGGGGCCCGAAGCGCCCGCTGCCTTGGACATCAGCGAGGAGGCCGGGCATGGCATCGGCGGCACCGTCGAAGGTCGACGGGTGCTGGTGGGCAGCCCCCGGTGGATCGACGCCGGGCCACTAAAGGCAGACGTTGAGCGCATGGAGTCCGAGGGCCAGACCTGCGTCCTAGTCACCGTCGATGACGCCCTCGCCGGGGCGATCGGGGTCCGCGACGAGCTGCGGCCCGAGGTACCCCAAGCCGTGCAGACCCTGCACGACAACGACGTGGAAGTGAGCATGCTCACCGGCGATAACACTCGCACCGCCCGGGCGCTGGCTGAAATCGCCGGAATCGACGACGTGCGCGCCGAGCTGCGACCGGAGGACAAGGCAAGCATCGTCGCCGAACTCTCCTCCAAGACGCCGACGGCGATGATCGGCGACGGCATCAACGACGCCCCGGCACTGGCGGGCGCAACGGTGGGCATTGCGATGGGAGCAACCGGCTCTGACGCCGCGATCGAGTCCGCTGATGTCGCCTTCACCGGCCACGACCTCCGACTGATCCCGCAAGCGCTGCAGCACGCTCGCCGAGGCAGCAGGATCATCAACCAAAACATCGTGCTGTCTCTGGCCATCATCATCGTGTTGATGCCACTGGCGATCAGCGGCGTGCTGGGACTGGCCGCTGTCGTATTGGTTCACGAGGTCGCTGAAGTCATTGTCATCTTGAACGGCCTGCGGGCCGCACGAGCGAAGCGCTGAGACACACCTTCGCCCAGCGCGCTGGCTCTCCAGCGCGGATCTTGGAAGGATCGAGCTGCTCAGGGACCAAGCGTCGCCTCAAAACTTTTGATGCCGAGCTTCATCGACACGGTCCGCGACTACCTGGGCAGTGTGTTTGGCAAAGGGCTCCCACCCATCAGTGTTGCCGAGGCGTCGCCGGTCCAGTTGCCGTAACCGACCAGATGCAGATTCGTCATCGCGGTTTCGCGGCCGCGCATGAGGTGGCGGAATGGACTGAGGGCCGGACGGAAACCAGTGCACCAGATCAGATGGTCGTGGTCGAGCTCGCTCAAGCTATCGAAGATGGGGGTAGCGGCGAGCTGGCCGGAGTCGCGGAGCTCACGTAAATGAGGAAGCGCGACAATGTCCCCGAGGTTCGGGCCGGAATCGCCACCGAGAATCCGGCGGCGGCTGCTCGCGTTACACGTTGAACTTGAACTCCACCGAGTTTCAGTCGAAAGCTACCTGCCTTTTCGCACCATCAAGCGTGGTAAAATCCTCACCATAGAGCGCACGTATAAGTGGGAGCATGTCGAGACTCCCCTCATCCGGCACGAGGCCGCAGTTCATTTTTTAAGAGCCGGCTTGACCGCTTCCGGAGTGCAATACGGCGATGGATACGAGGCCACGTGGGAGCTGCGCACCGCGGAGAACTGGGTGACCGAACGTGTGTCGGTGAACGTTGAAGGCGACGGATGGGGGCGAAGCCTCGAGCTGTTTAGGTCCGAGCAAGGCGTGTGGTCGGCGGAAACCAATGAAGAGGGCGCCCAGCCTGAAGATCTGCCCTCCCCCGGTATCGTCCAGTCAGCCGACCTGAAAGCCGCACTCGATTGCGATCTCGGTCTGTGCCCTCTCACCAACACAATGCCTATTCGTCGCTTGACGCTGCTTGAGACTCAGGTTCCGAAAACGCAGCTGATCATGGCTTGGATTGATATACCGTCCCTCCAGGTGATCGCATCAGACCAGTACTACAGCTCCGTCGATGCTGAAACTGTCCGATACGGAAGCGGAACACGGGGAGTCGACGTCGAGTTGGAGGTCGACGGTGACGGAGTGGTCGTACACTACCCTGATCTCGCACGGCGGGTCTGATCCGGAAACAACTCTAACTAAGCTGGGCGGTATGAACGACCTGACCATCGCGCCTGGCCCAGGGATCCCCGGGGGTCTGGCCATCGTCGCCGCCGACCTGACGGAGCGGTTTGCGAAGGCGTCGGGCCCCGGCGGCCAGGGCGTCAACACCACCGACAGCAAGGTGCAGCTCTCCATCGACATCGCGGCGTGCGCATCGCTTTCCGACGCCCAACGCCGCCGCGCCCTCCACAACCTCGAACACCGCCTGGACGGCACTGTGCTCACCGTGAGCGCGTCGACGCAGCGCTCGCAGGTCCGTAACCGCGCCGAGGCGCGAGAGCGCATGGCCTCCCTATTGCGTGAGGCGCTCGCCCCACCGCCTCCCCCGCGGCGGAAAACGAAGCCGACGCGCGGCTCGGTGCGGCGCCGTCTCGAAGCGAAGAAGCGGCGCTCGGAACTCAAGTCCACGCGACGGCGGCCCCAAATTCCCTAGTTCGAACCATCCGCGTGCATATCCTCACGCTGACGGACCTGGTTCGGGTAACCGCTACGCTGAGACAGCTTGGACCGGTTGAATCCGCTCGATTTCCGGGAGGATTTTGTCTTCCGCCACATCCAGGTCGTACTGGGTCTGCAACCCGAGCCAGAACTGGGGGCTCATCTCGAAAAACTTCGCTAGACGAAGGGCCGTGTCAGCGGTTACAGCGCGCTTACCGTGAACAATTTCGTTGATCCGGCGGGGCGGGACGCCGATGGAGACGGCGAGCTTGTGCTGGGTGATCCCCATTTCCTTGAGAAAGTCCTCCATGAGGATCTCACCGGGGTGAACCGGAGGGAGCTTGTCAGTGGTAGTCAACGATCTCAACCTCCTCTGGCCCCGCGGCGGACCACCTAAAACAGATCCGCCACTGGTCGTTGATTCGAATACTGAACTGACCCCGCCGATCACCTTTCAACGCCTCGAGCCGGTTTCCCGGGGGAATCCGTAACTCATCAAGAGTCTGCGCGTACCCAAGCTGGCGAAGCTTGCGCAGCGCTACTGAGTGAATGCGGGAATCGATCGAGCGAACCCGCTCTCGATTCCACAGACGCTCAGTGTCCTTGTCAGCGAACGACTGGATCATGCTTCACCCTATCCCCCATAACGCGAAGCGTCAATAACGCTAAACGTTAAACTTGAACTCTACGGAGTGTCGGCGATAAATAACCATTTTATTCGCAAGTGCGGAAGTAGCAACGAAATACCGCTAAAACGGACAACATGGGGGTGCACAGAAATACATATAGGTTCTGCGGAAAACCTATAGGGATCGTCGCTATAAACCGCTGTGCGTGGAAAACATAAAGGGTTTACGGACCCGGTCCCAGCCCCCTCAATACTCTGAGCCGGGAGAATGGAAAATGGAAGTCGATGTATCCCCACTATTCATTTTTCCGTTCTTCGGAGTACACCGGGAGCTACTCCTTCGGACCAGCTCCGTGTGAACTAGATGAGAAAGCGCAGCAGCGAATCATCGACGCTGGACAGTTGGTACTGCGGGCCCGCGAGCGGCACCCCGAGGGGTCACTCGCGGAGCACTACAACCCGTTAGCGATGGACCAAACTCTGCTCAAGGCTCACGACGAATTGGACCGATAAGTAAATAAAGCTTTCGGTGTGGCACGCAAACTCACCAACGAGCGCCAGCGCCAGGAGCTACTGTTCGCCAGCTACGGGGAGTTGTCGAGGGGCTAATCTCCTCGCTTCCATCAAAATCGAAACCACCAGCAGGGTCGTCCCCCGTGCGGGTAATTTTGATCGGCCCCGCTGCTGGGTATAGAACCCTGTCGCCGGCAACGCCGGGAACTATGACTGTGCCCGACGAGAACACGTCACTGTCATAACCCGGCTCACGGTAGACCAGCACTGGTCGTCCACTAATACTGGTGGATTTCGGTTTGGGTGGCGGGGGGGGGATTAACGCCGCCGGCCTCGTTTTTTGCGTTGAGGAGGGCGTTGACTACTTCCCGATTGTGAAATTTGCCGATGGTGCGATGGAGAGGAACCAGTCACCTGAAAGAGATCGATCCAGTCGCTGGTGCGCAATCTGGGGGGTAGGGTTGCGGGGTCGATTCCTCGCGAGCGCAACCATGATTGTGTATCTGAACGTGATGAAAACAACCCTGCCCTTCGGAGAATTTCCCCTATCCCGCGTCCCCGGGCGGTGAAAACGGTGTGCACCATAGCCTGAAAGGCTTTGCGTTGCTCTATCGGGATCTTCGGGTCACCCACCCGGCGGATCACTAAGATCCCCCCGTCAACGTTAGGCTGTGGACGGAAAGCAGACCTTGGTACTCGGGAACCAAGGTGAAACGTGAACCATGGGGACCACTGAGCCGTCATCATCGTGCTTGCGCCTACCCCGGCCCGGCGGCGAGCGACTTCCCACTGCATGAGGAGTACAGCGTCAGTCCATGCCGGCGCATGCAACAACTTTCGAAGAATGGCAGTGGTGAGGTGAAAGGGAATGTTTCCCACAATGACGCAGGGAGTGGCGGGTAACGGGAAGTTAAGGAAATCATCATGGACCACTTCGACCGACGCCGAGGCGGTCTTTTTTGTGAGTTTGGCAGCTAGTTTTGCGTCTACCTCAACTGCCGTTATTGCCCTCCCCAAGCGGGATATCGGGTGAGTGAGGGCACCGCTTCCCGGCCCGATCTCGATGATGGGGCCGGAGGTTTGTTTTATAAGATCGACGATGGTGTTGATGATCTTATGGTCTGTGAGAAAATTTTGGCCATGTTCGTGACGGCCGTATCCGTATGTAGACATCAGGTGTGCTCCGTGGAGTTGAAACGGAGCCGGGCATGGCAAATGGCCGCCCGGCTAAAGGACCGGAGCGGTTTTTGACCCGCGGGAGGGAGAAAACCGCCTTAGCGGTTGGTGAGCGGCCGCATGAAAACGGAACCTGAAATCAACATGGTTCTATCGTATCCAATTAATTTCGCAGGGTGCAATACGATGAGAAAGAAGACAACCGCACCGCAACAGTGCAAGACCTCTCTGGATTGGAATTTGTCCTACCTTCGGGGCGTCATACAGACGCCACTGGCGTATTTTGTCTCTGGGGAACGAGGGGGAGTTACCCCCACCTCCGAATGTTTTTAAGGTGCACCCCTGATTACGCTGGGGTGCGGGAGTAATTCTGTCCGACCGATCGGACTGTCCAGCGACGTGGGGCGGGTAGTTCGAGGTCCCAGCAGATGATCGCGTCGATTTCGCCGCGTTCAAAGGATGCCACCATGGCGTCGTATTCGGGGCGAGCCACATTCTTCTTTGACGCGGAAATGGACTGATCGACGTCGTTATGTCCTATGTCCAACGCGCAAGCCACGCTGCTTTGCAATGGCTTCACAGTCCTGAGGCTGCAGGTCGATGGTGCGGCCATCCACCTCAGCGTCTCGTGAGATACGACGGCAAATAGGAGCGCGTGTTGTCAAACGCTATTAATACGGCCCTTAGCTACACATTGAACTTAAATTCCACCACGTCGCCGTCGGCCATCACGTAGTCCTTGCCTTCCTGGCGCACCTTGCCGTGGGCACGGGCCTCCGCCATGGAACCGAGCTCGTCCAGATCCTCGAAGGCCACGATCTCGGCCTTAATGAAGCCCTTCTCGAAGTCCGTGTGGATCACACCCGCAGCCTGCGGTGCAGTGTCACCCTGGTGGATCGTCCACGCGCGAGCCTCCTTCGGCCCAGCAGTCAGGTAGGTCTGCAGGCCAAGCGTCGCGAAGCCAGCCTTTGCCAGCGTCTGCAACCCCGGTTCGGTCTGACCGACAGATTCCAGCAGCTCAGCTGCCTCCTCGTCATCCAGCTCCAGCAGGTCGGCCTCTGTAGCGGCATCCAGGAAAACGCAGTCCGCCGGAGCCACCAGCTCGCGCAGCTCTGCCTTCTTGTCCTCGTCGGTCAGCACGGCCTCATCGGAGTTGAACACGTACAGGAACGGCTTGGCCGTCAGGAAGTGCAAATCGCGCACGGTAGCCAGGTCGATCTCCCCCTGCGCCGCGGCGTTCGACAACGTCCGGCTATCTTCCAGGATCTCCTGCGCCTTCTTGGCCCCCTCAACCTGCTCAGCCAGATCCTTGTTCTTCCGCGCTTCCTTCTCCAGGCGCGGCAGAGCCTTCTCCACCGTCTGCAGGTCGGCCAGGATCAGCTCCGTCTCAATGACGGAAATATCGCTGGCGGGGTCCACACGTCCATCGACGTGGATCACGTTGTCGTCGGAGAACGCACGCACCACCTGGCAGATCGCGTCCGCCTCGCGGATGTTCGCCAAGAAGGCGTTGCCCATGCCCTCACCGCCGGAGGCGCCCTTCACAATGCCGGCGATGTCCACGAAGGACACAGTCGCGGGCAGGATGCGCTCGGATTCGAAAATCTCCGCCAGGCGCGTCAAACGCGGGTCAGGCAACTCCACCAGCCCCACGTTGGGCTCGATGGTCGCGAACGGGTAGTTCGCAGCCAGAACATCGTTGCGGGTCAGGGCGTTAAACAGCGTGGACTTGCCCACGTTGGGCAGGCCGACGATTCCTAGAGTAAGAGTCACGTGCCCCATCCTATCGCCCGGCCGTTGCTGCCAACAACGCACCCTTTCTATTGACGCCCACAGCTCGCCACCTAAACCGTTTTTGAAGTCCTTTCAAATCTCCGCAGCCCCAACACCCCCACCCCGTAAGTAATCAAACTCAGGAAAAAATTGTGAAAACCCACTATTAGCCCTCTTGCACGGTCGTATAGTAAATGCACCTTAGAAAAACTTGAGGCTTTGCCACCCCTAAAGTCTCGTCTCCCCCTTCACACCCCGAGATGCCTGCAAGAAAGCTGCCTCGCAATGACAACGTCTCAAGCCAACCCCCGTCAGCGACGGGAAACATTCAACTCCCGACTCGTCTTCCTCATGGCCGCCATCGGCTCCGCAGTCGGCCTGGGAAATATCTGGCGTTTTCCCTACGCCGCCTATGAAAACGGCGGTGGCGCGTTCCTCATTCCCTACATGGTCGCTCTCCTCAGCGCTGGTATTCCGCTGCTCTGGTTCGACCTCGCAATGGGGCACCGCTTCCGCGGTTCCACTCCCCTTACGTTCCGCCGTACCGGCAAGTTCGCTGAGCCTATTGGCTGGCTTAAGGTAGGCGTCAACTTCTTCATCGCAGTGTATTACGCCGCCATTATCGCCTGGTCCGGAATCTATACCTGGAACTCCATTTCCAAGGCGTGGGGCGACAACGCCGAAACCTATTTCCAAAAAGAGTTCCTTAAGCTCGACGATTCCTCCGCCTGGACCGGTGACTTCGTTGTACCAATCTTGCTGGTCATGATTGGTGTGTGGGTAGTGTGCATTTTCACCCTCGCTCGTGGCATTAACGAGGGCATCGGCCGAATCACGATGTTCTTCGTCCCGGTACTGATCATCCTGTTCGTAGTGATGGTAGTACGCAGCCTTTTCTTGGAGGGCGCTACCGATGGTCTGGATGCCTTCTTCTCACCTGACTGGAGCGTCCTGACGGACACTTCGGTCTGGATCGCCGCCTACGGCCAGATCTTCTTCTCCCTGTCGATCGGCTTCGGCATCATGATTACCTACGCTTCCTACCTGAAGCCCCGCACGAATCTTACCGGCACCGGCATGGTTACGGCTTTTGCTAACTCCTCCTTCGAGGTGCTGGCCGGAATCGGCGTGTTCGCAACCCTGGGCTTCATGGCCGCACAGTCCGGCACCGCAGTAGACGAGACGGTGTCGGGCGGTATCGGATTGGCCTTCGTCGCATTCCCCACCATCATCAATCAGATGCCAATGGGTTCCTTGTTCGGAATCCTGTTCTTCGGTTCTCTTTTCCTAGCTGGCATCACGTCTCTGATCTCCATCATGGAAGTTGTGATCTCGGCAGTGAAGGACAAGTTGAACCTGTCCCGCGAGGTCGCATCGATCAGCGTCGGAAGCATCATGGCTGTTATATCCTGCCTGTTGTTCTCGACGACTTCTGGCCTCATCACGCTGGACATCATGGATAAGTTCACAAATAACCTGGGCATCGTTATCTGCGCCGTGGCCGCCGTCTTGACTATCGGCTGGATTCAGGGGCGTCGCAACGAAATCGCACAGCACCTCAACGCTGTATCCGAGCTGCGACTGGGTATTGTCTGGCAGGCTTGCGTGTTCATTATCACCCCTGCAGTGCTGTTGTTCTTCCTGGTTGAGGAGATCCGCACCCTACTCTCCGAGGGATACGAAGGCTATGAATCGAGCACCATTTTCAGCTACGGCTGGCTGGTACTAATCCTCATTGCCTTCGGGGCGGTGCTGTGGACCTTCATCCCGTTCCGCGGCAACCAGATCCTCGACGGACTGCCTAGCAGCGACTACGGCGTACCACCTAATGGCCGCCCGCGCGGGGTACCAAACCCTCTGTCCACTGGCGCTGCCACATCCTCGGTGACGACGCCTACCTCCACCCCGACCGAAGGGAATGAACTCTAATGACCGGCCCCGCAATACTTCTCATGGTGTTGTTTATTCTGGTGATCTGGGGCGGACTCATCGCCGCTATCTTGATGCTCGCCAAGACTGACGACAACTCCACTGGTGAGCTAGGCGACGCACCTGGCACGGACAATGATTCGCTTTTGGCCGCTCACACCGCCACCGGTGTCAGCCAATAATCAAACCCACTAACCAAACCCAATAATCAAGCACAGTCACATCAACATGCTCCGGGAGGGCATTTCTAACTCCCGTTTCGGGCCGTCGTAAGGCAGAATAGGGAGAATGAACTCCCAGAACCCCCACGACAGGCCCTTTCTTGGCGAGGACGGCCGTGACTTCGCAGACTTTATCGCGGGTTCACAGCGGATGGATACCGAGAACATTCCGATCCCTGGCGACGATAAAGATGAAGCACGCTTAGGCTCCGGCTCTTTTGCAGACGAACCAGAAGCCGCAAAGCGCCCTACAATCAGTCCCGAATCTCCGGAGGCGGAAGTGATTGAGGCCAAGCGCGCGGAGACGGCTCCCACCGTTGAGGAAAAAGGCGAGGCATTCGTACAGGAACGCAGTTCCGCCCGCGCTACCACGGGCAATGAAAAGCCACTCGCGGAGGATAATGAGCCAGACGGAGAGACCGAGACCGACGAGCGCCCCGGCGTGCAGTCACATGCGGCCAAGGTGAAGAAGAAGTCCGAGAAGAAGAACAAGAAATCTTCCATCGACGAGGATCTCAACCCTGAGCTGCGCGACCGCGCCGAGGTAATCGGCACCACGGGTCGTTGGTTTGCGGGCTGGTGCCTGCGCTTCATCATTATTGCCGCAGCGCTTTACCTAGGTTTCCAAGTTTTCGGCAAGCTGTGGGCGGGCATTCTTCCGGTGTGCCTGTCGGTTATTGTCTGTACGGTTCTCTGGCCGGTCGTGCGTGTATTGCGCAAGGCCAAAGTTCCCAACAGCCTGGCTGTATTAATAGCCATTCTGGGCTTCTTCGCCCTAATCATCGGGACTTTTGCCGCCATCGCCCCGAGCGCGGTGGATCAGGGCAAAACGATCGTCAACCAAGCTAGCGACGGTATCGGCCGTATCCAGGACTGGCTCCAGGGACCGCCTGTGAACCTGCAGGAAAGCCAGTTCAACGACGGCGTGCAGCAGATTACCGACTGGCTGCAAAACAAGTCCGGCGACATCGCCACCAGCCTTGCGGCCTTCGGCACTGAAACCGCTTCCCTACTGGTGACCATGTTCGTCATGCTGGTTCTGACATTCTTCTTCCTGAAGGATGGCGAGAACTTCCTGCCGATGTTGCGCCGCGTGACGGGTCGCCGTGTCGGCTGGCACCTCACCGAGGTTCTGACCCGTTGCTGGAACACTCTGGGTGGCTTCATCCGCACGCAGGCCATCGTGTCTGCCATCGACGCGATCTTTATTGGCCTGGGTCTGGTGCTCCTCAACGTGCCACTAGCCGGTCCGCTTGCGATCCTGACCTTCTTCGGTGGCTTCATCCCGATGGTGGGTGCATTCGTCGCCGGCGCCCTATCGGTCCTCATCGCACTAGTAGCTGTGGATTTCAATACCGCTGTGATGGCGCTGCTGCTCGTTATCGCCGTGCAGCAGCTGGAAGGCAACATCCTGCAGCCAGTGCTGCAGTCCCGTGCGATGAACGTCCACCCTGTCATCATTCTGCTGTCCGTTACCCTGGGCTCCACTCTGTTTGGCATCATTGGTGCATTCCTGGCAGTACCCACTGCCGCCATGATTGCGGTCATTCTGCGCTACGTGGGTGATCTAACAGACCTCGCCACAGGCGAAAAGACCTCTAGGGATATCGAGTTCGCCACCACCGCAGGTTCACTTACTGGAGAACAGTCGGAACGTGCAGCTCAGCGCTGGCAGGAGCTGCGTAAGGCAATGATGCTCACCAACTCCAAGAAGTCCGAAGCAAATCAGCTAAATGAGCCTCGTCACGGCGAAACTGCCCAAAACGGTCAGTCCGCTCAGGCTCCCCGTGCTATCCAAACCGCCACCCAGGACATGAGCTCCGCAGCGGCTGATGGTGGCGTTTCCACGGAAACGGCAGGCACTGAAAACGAAGGGGCGTCATCCTCTAACGACACAAAGTCACAGATCCGCGGGAAGGTGCAGTCAATCCTGAACTCCCTCCGTGGCAATAACAAGTAAAGCAAACCAAAGAAGTAGCATTACCCCGTGACCGAAAGCAGCCGAACTACAAGCAGTAACCGCACGAGCGCCACGCAGCGCAGCGAAAGTCGCTCTGCACAGCGCCTCGGCCGTAGTCGTGGCCACGCTGAAATAGCGCACGAGGATTCTCCCTCGCATTGGTTCCCCGTTTGGGCTCCGGTGCTTGTGATGCTGGCGGTGATTTTCACTGGACTGGTACTAGCCAAGGGTGACACCACAATCCCCACCAGTTTCTTCATTCTCTTCGTGATCGCAATGATCGTCTCCACGATCTTCGTCGAACCGCGCGGCCTATTCCTTACTGTGGCCTCATTCCCGCTGTATTACTTGTTTGGATCACTCGTCATCGGCTGGTTTAGCTCTGGGGCGGCGACCATAGCCAGCAGGAAAACAAAGGTCATTACGTCGATTTACCCCGCCATCGAGCACTTTCTGTGGCTGCTGATCCCTTTCCTCTTTGCGGTGGGAATCGCAGTGTTCCGCTGGTGGAGCTACCGCGAATCCCTCACTCGCAAGGCCGCAAGGCTAGAGATGCAGCGTCGCCGCCGCAGCGAATCTGACCGCAGCAACATCGAAGCCTACGGTCGCGCGAAGGAACGTACCCGGGCGCGTAGGGAGTCTCTTTATGATGATGACGCCACCTCGCGTTCCGAACCTGTCAAGAGTTCAGAGAGAGGCGCATATTCCCGCCGTGAGGCATCTCCCCGTCAAGCTACCCGCGTGACGCGCAGCTCAGCTGAACTGCGAGATAACGCACAGCGCCGCCGGGTTCCCCTCCCGGAGCGACGACTGTCCCCCAAGCGCTACCTAGACGACGAGCGCGACTAAGAACTACTTCTGCGTACGCGGCGGGCGCAGCTCGCGAGGCAGGGAGAAGATCAGATCCTCCGTCGCGGTGGTGACCTCCTCGACTTCACCGAAGCCCTTGTCCGCCAGAAGATCCAATACCCCTCGAACCAGAATCTCCGGCACCGAAGCGCCTGAGGTTACGCCGACGTTCGTAACGCCCTCGAGCCATGCCGGATCAACTTGCTCTGCGTAATCCACCAGGTGCGCATTCTCTGCGCCGTGCTGCAGAGCGACCTCCACCAGTCGCTTGGAGTTCGAAGAGTTCTGGGAGCCAACCACGATCATGAGCTCCACCTTCGGCGCAATCGCCTTCACTGCTACCTGGCGGTTCTGTGTGGCGTAGCAGATGTCATCAGACGGCGGATCCTGGATATCCGGGAACTTTTCGCGGAGCAGTTTCACTGTGGACATGGTCTCGTCCACGCTGAGCGTCGTTTGAGACAGCCAAACCAACTTGGTGCCCTCCGGGAACTCCAGCGCGTTGACATCATCCTCGCCGTCGACGAGGTGTACAACATCTGGGGCTTCACCCGCTGTACCTTCGACCTCCTCGTGCCCGTGGTGGCCGATGAGGATGATCTGGTAGCCCTGCTTTGCAAACCGCGTGACCTCGTGGTGGACCTTTGTGACAAGCGGACACGTGGCGTCAAAAGTCTTGAGCTCGAGCTGACGGGCTTCCTTGTGCACAGCAGGCGACACACCGTGAGCAGAGAAAACCACGTTGGAGCCGCGAGGAATCTCGGTGGTCTCATCCACAAAAATCACACCGCGTTCCTCGAAAGTCTTCACGACATGCTTGTTGTGCACGATTTCTTTGCGCACGTACAGAGGTGCACCATGCTTTTCCAAAGCCTTTTCCACCGACTCGACTGCTCGGTCAACTCCTGCGCAATAGCCACGCGGAGCAGCGAGGAAAACCTTCTTAGTATCGGTACTTGGCTCTGTAGTTGGGGTAGTCATGTGCCCCATCGTAATGGAAGAGTGAAGCCGGTTAAACCACGTGACGGGGTCTGACCATTCACCATCAATGTGGCGTAGGCGCCCAGGGTGTCCGCACCGTCTTTTAGAATGCTTAACCATGAGCGTTCCAAATTCTGCGGAGTCCCCTTGGGCTGTCGGGCAGTTGAACGACCAAGTAAAGAACTGGATTCAGAAACTTGGGTTCATCTGGGTCGAAGGCCAAGTCACCCAGGTGAACATGAAGAGCACGTGGCGTTTTTCGTATATCACTCTGCGCGATGTGAACGTCGAAGCCTCCGTGTCTTTGACCGTCGAGACCAGCGCGCTGAAAAATTTGGCTACTCCGGTCAAGGACGGTGACCGGATCATTGTCCACGGCAAGCCCTCGTTTTATTCGAAACGTGGCAGTTTTTCCCTCTGGGTGACGGATATTCGCCAGGTGGGAATTGGCCAGTTATTGGCTCAAATAGAACAGTTGAAGAAGGCAATGTTCGCCGAGGGTCTCTTCGACCCCCGGCTGAAGGCTCCGCTCCCCTTCTTGCCCACAACTGTCGGGCTCATCACTGGGCGTGGTTCGGCAGCGGAACGGGACGTGATGGAGGTTGCTAAGCGACGATGGCCCGCCGTGCGCTTTCGGGTTATCAACACGGCAGTGCAAGGCCCCAAGACGGTTCCGCAAGTAGTTGATGCCCTCCAAGAGCTAGAACGCGATCAGGCTGTGGACGTGATCATCGTCGCCCGCGGTGGAGGTTCTGTAGAGGATCTTCTGCCATTTTCCGAGGAGCCTTTGGTGCGCGCAGTGTCCCGAATGCGCACGCCGGTAGTCTCCGCAATCGGCCACGAACCGGACAACCCGCTATTGGACTACGTTGCCGATGTCCGTGCGGCCACTCCCACTGACGCAGCGAAGACGGTAGTACCGGACGTCGTGCAGGAACTGCGGATTATCGGCGAAGCACGTGAACGTGGTGCAGGCGCGTTGCGTAACTGGGTGGCTCACGAGAGGCGTGGGTTAGCGCAGATCCGCACCAGACCAGTCATGGCGGATCCAAGTCTGCCAGTCACCCGGCAAAGAGAGATCATCGCAGAAGCACTGCAGCGAAAGGATCGCGCACTCGGGGTGCACGTCCGTTCCTTGCGGAGCTCCATCGAGTCGTTGAAGGCTCAGGTTAATGCACTGGGACCATCGCAGACTCTTGCCCGTGGCTATTCAATCGTGCAAGTTATTCCACGGGATAAATCGGGCGCGCAGGTCGTGACCACGGTGGATCAGGTTGCTCCCGGCTCACAACTGCGGATCCGGGTTCCCGATGGATCCATCACGGCCGCAGCGATGGGCGTGCAAGCCGCACCGGGTGGCGTCATAAAAAAGACTCGCGACCGCAGCGACAGTGACAACAACGACCACAACAACCGCGCAGATACCAACGCAGATACGAACACAGAAGAGGCTTAAGACAATGGCAGACAACAACGGCACCGGAAACACCGAACAACAGAAGTTTCGCCCGCTCGATCAACTCAGCTACGAGGAAGCGCGGGACGAGCTGGTGGAAGTGGTGAAGATCCTCGAGCTAGGGCAGATGAGCCTGGACGAATCGCTGAACTACTGGGAGCGCGGCGAGGAGCTGGCAGCATACTGCGAGGATTATCTCAACGGCGCATCACAGCGCATCGAAAAGGCACTGCAACAGCGCGAAGCCCGAAGCGCCGGAGCATCTGGAACCGAGCAGGTGGCGCCGAACGGCGAGGAATAGCAGAAGAGGACTACTTAGCCTTTGAAGGCTGCGCCGCTTCGCCGACATCGATCGGGTCGGTCGCGGCAATCTTTTCTGCAGCGGTGCGCGTCTGTTCAGCAGAAGCCATAGCCTCGATCACCAAACGCACATCCCCCAGGTCGGCAACCCACAATGGGCGCGCATCCTCACCGGTGAAGACATGCCACTCAACGTCTCCAGTGGTTTCGGTACTGGTCTCTTCCCGCACCGAATCATCAGGCTGGCTTGCCGCCTTGAAATCGGCACCGGTCTGCGTCAGAGAAATGTAGTTCTCTCCGTTGACGACCCATCCAACCAAGCTCGACGGTTCGCCGTTGACCATCACACGACGAGCGGAATTGGGCACCCACCCTTCCGGCATTTCCGGGTTGCGGATGGGGAAGTCAAACGTACGGGCATCCATCTTCAGCACCGCATCTGCATCGACCTCCTGCACCGGACCCGACCGATCCGCCTCACCCGGATCAAAGGAGCACAGGCCCGTGAACCCGACCGTCAAGAACATGGCGACCAACAACACCACCAGGGACAGCACGATGTCCTTGGCGGATTGAAATGCGCGGGGTTTTTGAATCTGCACGTCCGCCATTATCGCACTGCCTCTGCTCGACTAGGCAAATTAACCCTGGGTAGGGCTGGCCGATACTGCTAAAGGCATCGCCCGTGGGAAATAGGGCACAATGGAAGTGGAATAGAACCTATTACCTATCAGCAATAGAAAAGAGCTGGAAGATCATGTCGACTGAAGCGCACACCCCTGCTGTCTCCCCCAATCCAGATGCTCCAGATCGCAATCTGGCAATGGAGCTTGTCCGCGTGACCGAGGCTGCTGCTCTGGCCTCCGGCAAGTGGGTCGGACGTGGGCAAAAGGAATCCGGTGACGGCGCCGCTGTGGACGCCATGCGTCAGATGATCAACTCCGTAGAGATGGACGGTGTGGTGGTCATTGGCGAGGGCGAGAAGGACGAAGCCCCGATGCTGTTCAACGGCGAGCATGTCGGCACCGGTAATGGCCCGGCGGTGGATATCGCCGTCGACCCGGTGGATGGCACCACTCTGATGGCAGAGGGACGCCCGAACGCCATCTCCGTCATCGCCGCCGCCGAGCGTGGCTCCATGTACGACCCTTCTGCGGTGTTCTACATGAAGAAGATCGCTGTCGGCCCGGAGGCCGTCGGCAAGGTCGACATTGACGCTCCAGTCGCCGACAACATCAAGGCCGTGGCAAAGGCCAAGGGAACCGTTCCGGGTGACATCACCGTTGTCGTCTTGGATCGCCCGCGCCACGCGGATCTCATTCGCGAAATCCGCGAGGCCGGCGCAAAGGTTCGACTCATCGGTGATGGCGATGTCGCCGGCGCCGTGGCTACCGCGCAGGATAATACGACGAATTCCGTGGACATCATGATGGGCATCGGCGGCACTCCGGAGGGCGTTATCGCCGCAGCAGCGATGAAGTGCATGGGTGGCGAGATCCAGGGCAAGCTGTGGCCAAAGGACGAAGCCGAGCGCCAAAAGGCTCTGGACGCTGGCCACGACCTGGATCGTGTGCTGACCACCAACGACTTGGTGAACTCCGAGCACTGCTACTTCGTAGCTACCGGTGTAACCAACGGCGACATGGTGCGTGGCGTTTCCTACCACCAGAACTCCGCTACCACCCGTTCCCTGGTTATGCGTTCTCGTTCCGGCACAATCCGCTTCATCGAGTCGCAGCACCAGCTGGCGAAACTGCAGTCCTACTCCGTGCTGGATTACACCCGTAACTAGCCCTTTTATTGACGCCCGCACGCCTCAACCGTCCGACATCCTTTTAGGTAAGTTGGGCAGTGTCCGTGCGGGACACGAAGACTAATCCGCTTCTTTACGTTCCTGCTGCTTGAACGTCGACGAGTTCACAGCGGGAAGCGTCATAAAGCAATCGAGATAAAGGTGATGAAAGAATGACCGAGCAAGAATTCCGCATTGAGCACGACACGATGGGCGAGGTTAAGGTTCCCGCCAAGGCTCTGTGGCGTGCACAGACGCAGCGTGCAGTGGAGAACTTCCCGATCTCCGATCGCCCGCTGGAATCCGCACAGATCCGTGCCATGGGTCTGCTGAAGGCTGCTTGTGCGCAGGTAAACAAGGATCGCGGTCTGCTGACCGAAGAGCAGGCGGATGCCATCATCTCCGCTGCCAAGGAGATCGCTGAGGGCAAGCACGACGCTGAGTTCCCGATCGATGTTTTCCAGACCGGTTCCGGCACGTCTTCCAACATGAACACCAACGAGGTCATCGCCTCCATCGCCAAGAACAACGGCGTGGAGATCCACCCGAATGACCACGTGAACATGGGTCAGTCTTCCAACGACACCTTCCCAACCGCCACCCACGTTGCCGCTACCCAGGCTGCAGTAACTGACCTGATTCCGGGTCTTAAGGTCCTGCAGGAATCCCTGGCTAAGAAGGCCAAGGAGTGGGAAAAGGTTGTGAAGTCCGGCCGTACCCACCTGATGGATGCCGTTCCGGTGACGCTGGGCCAGGAGTTCTCTGGCTACGCACGTCAGATCGCTGCTGGCATCGAGCGCGTTGAGGCTACTCTTCCCCGCCTGGGCGAGCTGCCGATCGGCGGTACGGCAGTAGGCACCGGCCTGAACACTCCGGCTGACTTCGGCGCAAATGTGACCGCTGAGCTGGTCAAGCTGACCGGCGTAAAGGAGCTGCGTGAGGCAGAGAACCACTTTGAGGCACAGGCTAACCGCGATGGCCTCGTGGAGTTCTCCGGCGCTATGCGCACCATCGCCGTTTCCCTGAACAAGATCGCCAACGACATCCGCTGGATGGGCTCCGGCCCGCTGACTGGCCTGGGCGAAATCCACCTGCCGGATCTGCAGCCGGGCTCCTCCATCATGCCGGGCAAGGTCAACCCTGTTCTGTGTGAGACCGCTACCCAGGTTGCGGCACAGGTTATCGGTAACGACGCTGCTGTGGCTTTCGGCGGCTCCCAGGGTGCGTTCGAGCTGAATGTCTTCATTCCGATGATGGCTCGTAACGTGCTGGAGTCTGCGAAGCTGCTGGCCAACACCGCCCGCGTATTCGCGGAGAAGCTGGTCGACGGTATCGAGCCGAATGAGGAGCGCATGCGCACTCTGGCTGAGTCCTCCCCGTCCATCGTTACCCCGCTGAACTCCGCCATTGGCTACGAGGCTGCAGCTAAGGTTGCAAAGACCGCACTGAAGGAAGGCAAGACCATCCGCCAGACAGTGATCGACTTGGGCTTCGTCGATGGCGAGAAGCTGACCGAGGAGGAGCTGGACAAGCGTCTCGATGTCCTGGCCATGGCCAACACCGACCGCGACAAGTAGGCCATTTTAGGCTGGCGCGACTGACCCCGCCTGATGGACGAGTCAGTTTAGTAGATCACCCGCTGATTTCCCTCCGGAGGCTAACTGCCGTCTACGGAGGGATGCCAGCGGGTTTTTCTCTGCCCTGGGATCCGGCCTCTCGGCGAGGATGAAATATCGCTAGATCGGGAATCTGCGACAGCTTCACCGCAGGCACCCTCCACATGAAACGCTCTGAACTGGCCTTTTACACTAATGCAAACGGACCCCTTTAACAGATTCCCGATTTAACGACATTCCCCCCCATCCCCCTTCCCCACACCCAACGTGAACCACCCCACACCACCACAACATGGATGCACAATCACACACATTTTGCACTGGCTATAACTTTGCACTCGGTGTACTTTTGGGCAAGTGATGAATTCAAATAGCTCAGCCCCCGCAAACATGGGGTTGCGCGAGCGCAAGCGCCTGGAGACCAGGCTGCGGATTGAGGACAAAGCTACCCAGCTCTTCCTCGACCGCTCCTTTGATGGAGTCACCCTGCAGGAAATCTGCATCGCTGCTGACATCAGCCGCCGCACTTTCTTCAACTACTTTTCTTCAAAGGAGCACGTTGCGGTCGGCAAGCAACCTCCCCTCCTCACTGAAGAAGACTTCGCAGAAATAGTGAACTTCTCCCCCAACCAGGGCAGCCTCCCCCAGCACCTCTACGAGATGCTAACCCAGAAGCGCCTGGAAGAGGCTCGGAAGTCGGACAATGCCAACCTCGATCCGGAATTAGCGGAGTCGATAAGGTGGCGTCGATCCCAAATACTTGAGAGATTCCCCAACCTCGCACTCGCGAAGATCGCCTGCTACGAAAAGCTTCGCAGCGACCTCGCTGAAGCTGTATGCCGGAACCTCGACAAGCACCCGGGCAATCGCCTTTCAGACCTGGAAGCAATGGAGGAAGCACACCTCATCGTCACAGCTGCAACCACCGTTCAATGGGCCGCTGCCACTTCGGCAACGCGCAACGGAAGAACGCTAAGCAGCACAAAAGACTTCGACATTCCCCTGGCAGGACTGCAGAAAATCTTCTCCGCCATCGAACCCTCAACCGCCATCGCAGAAACAACTCAAAAGGAGAACCGCCTATGAGCGATACCCGAAAGCAAGCCGCAGCTGCCAAGGCACGGCTCGAGACCGCAGAAAAAGAGCGCCTCAAAAACAACAACAATGTGCCACTCGTATTCAGCTGCCTAATGCTCGGCATGCTGATGTCCTCGCTGGGGCAAATGATCTTCTCCACCGCTCTACCCACCCTCGTCGGTGAGCTTGGCGGCGCGAACAAAATGAGCTGGGTCATCACCATCTTCCTGCTCACCATGACCATCGGCATGCCGGTATACGGCAAGCTAGGCGACCAGATGGGCCGCAAACCGCTGTACCTAGTGGCTGTTTCCCTCTTCCTGGCCGGCTCCGTCATTGGAGCGCTAGCGCAGAGCATGGACATGATGATCGCCGCCCGCGGCGTACAGGGCCTCGGTGCGGGTGGCTTGATGATCGGGTCGCAGGCGATCATCGCCGACGTGGTTTCGGCCCGGGAGCGCGGCCGCTACATGGGAATCATGGGCGGCGTATTCGGCCTGAGCTCGGTACTGGGGCCACTCCTGGGTGGCTTCTTCACCGATGGCCCAGGCTGGCGTTGGGCTCTCTGGTTTAACGTTCCACTGGCGATCGCGACCCTGCTCATGGTGGGCTTCAATCTGAAGCTGCCGAAGCGTGGCAAGGGCGCAAATCTCGATGTGATCGGCACTGTTCTCATGGCCGGCGCTACGAGCTGCCTGATTCTGCTGCTCACGTGGGGCGGCCGCGATTATGCATGGTCCAGCCCAGTCATCATTGGCCTCGGCATCGCCTCCGTAGTGCTGGCCGCTCTCTTCGTAGTGACAGAACGCAAAGCAAGCGATCCGCTGATCCCCATGCAACTATTCACCGTCCGCAACTTCGTGGTCACCACCTTGGCGGGCACGATCACGGGCGTGGTCATGTTCGGCGTGCTGGCTTATATGCCGACGTACATTCAGATGGTTCACGGCATGACACCCACCAAGGCCGGTTTGATGATGATCCCCATGATGGCGGGCATGATCATCACTGCTACCGGTTCCGGTCAGTACGTGTCCCGGACTGGTCGCTACAAGTGGTTCCCCGTTGTAGGTTTGTGCGTTGCCGCCACTGCCGTGGGCCTTATGGGGCTTTTTGACGCCCACGATTCCCTCGTACACCTAGGCCTGGTGCTAGCGCTCATGGGCGTTGGCTTGGGTCTTACGATGCAGATCCTGGTGCTGATTGTCCAGAACTCGTTCCCAATCACGATGGTGGGTACGGCAACGGCCTCGAATAACTTCTTCCGCCAAATTGGCGGCACGGCTGGCTCTGCCATCATTGGTTCACTGTTTACCCACCGTGTAGCGGATTTGATGGGACAGCGTGTGCCTGGCGCGATAAAGGAGATGGGGCCGCAAGGGCTTCCGTTTGCGGAAAAGCTTCAGGGTGGCGGTAGCTCGCGGTTGACTCCGGAGATCGTCGATACACTGCCCGGCCCACTGCACGAGGCGATCACTACGTCGTATAACGACGCCCTCGTTCCCGTGCTCGGAGCAATGGCTCCGGTGGCCGTGGTGGCTGCATTGATTCTTGTATTGGTGCGCCAGGACAATCTTAAGGAAACCATCGAGTAGCTCGGGAGAAGTTAGTCCCGGCTACGGGGAAGGCCAAATCTCCTTCCCTGGTTAGGCGTCTTCGTTGTGCTCCAGGTTTTCCTGGTAGTACTCCCATGCCGGGCCGCCCTCCAGGATCTTCTCCATCACCATATTGTGGCGCCAGGTGCCTTGTTTAGGGCCGTAGTTCATGTGGGACATGCAGTGGAAGATTCCCACCTTTTCGAAGCCGCGGGAAAGGTGCAGGCGCACTGATCCTTCGTTCTCCGGAAAAATGCTGGAGTGCATTGCCCAGTGCCCCTGGTCAGCTGCGTCTTTGAGCAACCGATCCAATAGATTGCCGGCCACGCCCTTGCCCGCAGCGTCCTTGTGAACGTAGATGGAGTCTTCCAGCACTCCATCAAAGACGTCTCGGTGGCTGGCGGAAGTGGCGGTAATCCAGCCCAGAACCTTTTCCCCATCCTCGCCTAGGCCTGCGGCCGCGGCGGCTGCGGGATCCGTGTCAATGGCGACAAACGAAAGCTCCGGCAGACGGTGACGCATAAAGGTCTCCCAGTCTTCCGGCGCGTTTTCTTCAAACGTTGCCTCGCCTGTGTCCATCCCCGTCTGCAGAATGTTCTGAACCTGGGGGTAATCTTTCTCCTCCATGAGGCGGATAAAGACTGCTTGCTTGGCACTACCCTCAGCGCTCTTAGTGGCGCTGTTCTGTGAAGGGGTCCCTGCGGTATTCGCGGAAGTCATGGAAGAAATTCTGCCTCACGTTCCACTGGTTTCGCCACTCACAGCCAGCTAACAGCCGGCAGCTGTCAGCGAACTAGCCTTTCTCCAAGAGGTTTGTGACTAGTTCAGCAATCGCAGAGCGCTCGGAACGGGTGAGAGTAACGTGCGCAAACAGCGGATTATTCTTCAGCTTCTCGATAACCGCCTGGATGCCGTCGTGTCGGCCAACGCGCAGGTTATCGCGTTGTGCAACATCGTGAGTAAGCACCACTCGGGAATTGCGACCCAGACGCGAGAGGACAGTCAATAGCACGTTGCGTTCCAAGGACTGTGCTTCATCAACGATGACGAAGCTATCGTTCAAGCTTCGTCCGCGGATGTGCGTGAGCGGAAGAACCTCTAGCAGGCCGCGAGCGTCGATTTCCTCCAGCACGTTATCGCTTACTACGCCCTCCAGGGTGTCGTAGACCGCCTGCGCCCAGGGGTTCATCTTCTCGGTCTCACTGCCTGGCAGGTAACCGAGATCCTGGCCACCCACCGCGTACAGCGGCCGGAACACAACGATTCGCTTGTGCTCGCCGCGTTCCAAAACTGCTTCCAGGCCGGCACACAGCGCGAGAGCAGATTTGCCTGTACCCGCGGATCCGCCAAGGCTCACAATGCCAACCTCGTTATCGAGCAGTAGATCCAGAGCTACGCGCTGTTGAGCACTACGACCACGAATGCCAAAGGCTTCCAGGTCAGTGGGCACTTGGCGCACCATGCCATCGCCCAGCGAGCGTGCAAGCACCGATTGGCTACCAGCAGTAAGCTGCAGACCGCAGTGGATCGGCAGCTCGTCTACTTCGTCGCCCTCTACAGTGAGTGCACCGGAGATGTCGGCTTCTCCTACGTCATAAAGCTCGTCAATGATCCCGGATGGAACCTCAGCGCGAGCCATGCCGTTGTAACCAGTCAGCACAACGTCCTGAGCGTGATACTCGTCGGCGTCCAAGCCCACTGCGCCGGCTTTCACACGCAGCGGGACATCCTTCGTGACTAGCGTTACGTTGTGCCCTTCTGCCCGCAGGTTCAAAGCACACGCGAGAATGCGGTGATCGTTTTGCTCCCCGCGCAGACCGGTGGGGAGAACGGACTGATCAACGTGGTTCAGCTCTACTTGGATCGTGCCGCCTTCGTCGTTGATGATGCTGGGCATATCCAAGCGGCCATGTTCCTGGCGGAAATCTTCGAGCATGCGCAGGGCTTGGCGAGCAAACCATCCGAGCTCGGGGTGGTGGCGCTTACCCTCCAGCTCGCTGATGACGACGACGGGGAGGATGATGCGGTGCTCCGCAAACTTGATGAGTGCCCAAGGATCAGATAGCAGCACCGAGGTGTCGAGAACATAGGTGCGCAGGCCAAGCTCTGCGTCGGAGTGAGCGTTGAGAGCCTGATCGGCGTGAAAAGTCTGGTGAGCCTGATCGGTGGGCGTGGCGGAAGTCATGGAGATGGCGCTCCTTGCAGGGATCATGAGTTAATCAACCCGGACATTCCGCGTTGCAAAAGCTACGCTTTACATCCGGGAAACGGATGAGGTGGGTAGTTGTTACTTGCTTCGGACAACACCGACGCTGTGCTCGCTGCATGGAAATTACATTGTTGTCAGATGAACTCTAGGTAAACACAAAAAAGCCCCAGGGTTTGAGGCATCTGGTGCCCCTCACCTGGGGTTATCAAGTTCTACTTGAAGGTTAGAACTTATGTGTTTAGTGCTTCTCGATGGTCTCCGCGAACTTGCCGGAAGCGTCCTTGGCCCACTTAATGGTGCCGTTCTGGAAGGACTGGGTCCAGCCGGAAGCCGCATCGCCCTGCTCCGGAGCGGTCGGCAGGCCGATTTCATTGTCCAGGCCACCACCGTTTGCCCAAGTCTCGCCGATCTTGCCGATCAGCGGGACTGCGCCGTTCTCCTCCGAGTTTGCGATCCATCCCTTCTCGAAGGTGGCCAGGGAGCCCTTCTCGCCGTCCTTAAACTCGGTCAACTTGCCGAAAGCGCCGGTCTCGCCGCCTTCGTTGTCCCAGGCGGTCTTCACATCCTTGGGGAGTTCAACCTCTTCACCGTTAGCGGTCTTGACCTTCACGGTCTCCCCCTCAGCACCGGCACCCTCAGCATCCGAGCCCTCAGTGCCGGCTTCCTTGGAACCTTCAGCGTCTGCACCCTCGGATTCCTCAGAGCTGGACATCTTGTCCTTAGCTTCGTCAGCCTTGTCGCCAGCCTTTTCGGAAGCGGAGCCGGCAGCGTCGCCTGCCTTGTCGGTTGCGGAGTTAGCAGCGTCGGTAGCCTTGTCCTTGTCCTCCTCGGAGCAGGCAGAGACACCGAAAACCAGGGATGCACCGGCGGCCAGCGCGACTGCGGATCGACGGAAACGCTTGTTAGAGTTCATTCTTTTACCTTTCTATTGGCTTAACTGACTTTTCATCTTTACTTTATGTAAAAGACCTACCGATCTATTTTTAATAGGAAGCTCCCCCTAACGCAGCTGTCGTTCAATAACTTAACCCAACTGCAACGAATTCTTTATTTTTGCGCTATGCTCCGGGGCGCCTCTTCCGCCCTTTATTCTTTCCTGTTTTACCACCTTTAGCAGCCTTTTTATTGACGCTGCCTCTCCCCCTAACAGCAGTCTGTCGAGAACTGCCCGCAGTGCGCCCTTTACATATCCCTACAAAGTCCTGAATGACGTCACTGTCAGATTCGGTCAGCCACATGAGGGCCACGCGAGTGCGCGGACACGTGGTGGCGTCAATTCCAAAAAGATCTCGGTGCACTACACCGCGCTGGTTGAGAGCACGCAACAGTGGGCGCGGCGCGACAGCAATGCCCACGTTGGCAGCCACCACTTGGAGAGCTTCACGAAGAGCAGCGACATCGTCCCAGCCTGTCGACGGAGTAATGTACATCAGCTTTTCATCAGTGAGCTCTTGGTAGTCGATAGCGTCCATGAGCTTGACGGGATGCTCCTTGGGCGCCGCAACACCTACCTGTTCCTCATACAAAGCCACCTCATGCATGTCCGCAGGGCGTTCATAGCCAGCGGCGGGCAAACGCACCAAAGCCACATCTGCCTGGTGAGAGCGTATATAAGCCAATGGATCATCGGTTCCCGCGCTAGCGATCTTCCACCCCGGTACGCGCTCGTCGAATCGGCCAAACCATTTATCGGGCTGCACTCCAGTACTGAAAACAACCTTTAGGTGACGCGCCTGACGCTTTGGTTGAGAGACGCGACGGGTGGACTGCTGCTTCTGTGAAGCGGGAACATCTGGCATGGGACTAATAATAGGGGCTTCATTAGAATGATGGTCATGACTGATGCGAACCCGAGTTACAAATCCGGCCCGCCCATGAAGCCCGCCACTGCCGCCAAGAAGTTGGGCATTTATCTTCCTGCAACCCCGCAGGAGTTCCAAGATTCCGCACTTACACATGAGCAGTTCGTTGAGCTGCAAAAGAATCCTCCCGCCTGGCTGCAGGCGTTGCGTCGCGAGGGACCGCACCCGCGTCCAGAGGTGGCACGCAAGCTGGGGATCAGCATCACGTCCTTGAAGAACAATGAGATGGACAAGCCTCTGACCACCGCCGATATCAAGGCACTGCTTGAGAATCAGCCGGATTGGCTGCGAGAAGCAAGACATAAGTTGGCTAGTGAGCGCGAGGACAACGA
>NZ_JBSQBJ010000019.1:0-39308 GCF_055862885.1 Corynebacterium sp. p3-SID1761
GGCGACTGCGTGGTGAGATTGTTATGAATTCATCTTCAGGCAACCTCGCGCTTACCTATTGGCGATAACTTGTGGGAGTTCAATTCTCGCAGAAAAGGAGCACATCTATCGTGTCTACAAACTCGTCCAACAATTCGCCTAGCAACTCGCAGCAGCCGGAAAACCAGAAAGCGCCCAATAAAATGAGCGTAAACCGCCGTAACTTCCTGGCCGGGACGGGAGCGTTGGGCGTCACCGCGGCATTGGCGCCGGCAGCACAGGCGCAGGCGTGGAGTTCGTCGGCTGGCTCGCTGGCCGGTTCCAGCTTTGGTCCAGGCCGCGGAAACGGCAGCAACGGTAACGACGGCAGCGACAGTAGCGGTGGCGACAACAATGGCACCGGAGCAGACATGCCGCTGAAGTTCAATGGCAACGGCAAGTTCAAGATCGTGCAGTTCAACGACACCCAGGATGACCATCTAACGGACCGCCGCACCATTGAATTCATGGGCAAAGTCCTCGACCAGGAAAAACCGGACTTCGCGCTGATCAACGGTGATGTGATTTCGTCTGGGCCGAAGACCACCGAGCAGGCTTTCCAGGCCGTTAATAATGTGGTGCTGCCGATGGAGTCCCGCAAAATCCCGTGGGCCATTACTTTCGGCAATCACGACGAAGACTCCATGGAAGACGGCACCCAGGCCGACGAGATCGCACTGCTGAACTTTGTCCGCAAGTACAAGTACAACCTCAACGTTGCCGACGATCCGATTCATGGCGAATCCAACGTATCGCTGCTGGTTCAGAGCAACGCGAATCCGAACCCAGCATTTGCCATCTGGCTACTGGATTCCGGCAACTACATCGGCGAGGAGCTTGCGGGGCAGGAGACCAAGGAGATTCCGGGCTATGACTACATCCATAGTGACCAGATCCAGTGGTACCGCGATACCTCCCGTAGCTACGAAGAGCGTTTCGGCAAGAAAATCCCGGGCCTGATGTATTTCCACATTCCTACCTATGAGCACCGCGATATGTGGTTCGGCGGCCCCTACAATAACGACCCCATCAAGCACGGCCAGGCGAAGAAGCGCCATGGCATCGAAGGGGTAAAGAACGAGGATGTCTACGTCGGTGCCTTCAATCCTGGCATCTACTCCGCCGTCCGCGAGCGCGGCGACGTGCTGGGTATCTACTGCGGCCATGACCACATCAATTCATTCAACGGCAACTACTTCGGTGTAGAGCTGGGCTACTGCCCAGGCACCGGGTTCGGACCCTATGGTCTGCATGACGGCACCTGGGACATGCACACCTTGCGAGGTGCCCGTGTGTTCGAGCTGGACGAGGCCGACGAGCGCGTCTACAAGTCCACCCGCTTGGTTTTTGCCAAGGAGTTGGGCTTGGATATGAATCCGAAAAAACAGCCGCTGGACAAGCCTGCGGACCTGCCCGAGTACGTGTCCATTAAGTAGCTCTTCTCGTGGGCGAAAGCGCTCTCGGTGCACTGGTCATGGCCAGATAGGATGGGGACAATGTCCGTGAATTCACCTGAAAACATCCTTCTAAATCTGCCCGATGAGCAGTGCGCCATCATCCGTGGCGTCTTCGACGAACTCGCCAATCGTGGATTCCCTCTACAACGGCAGACTCCACACATCACAGTCACGTTCTCCCCGAACATGGCCCCGCATGTTGTGGAACGTGCCCGCGAAATCCTGCCTGGCGCCGTCCCCTCCGAGCTTGAACGTAGGGGAGTGGTCGTCTTCGGCACAGGCAAGAAGCAAACCGTTGCGTGGCTATTGGAAGCCACCGATGAGCTGGAAAATGCCGCCCGCGAGCTGAGCGCGCTCAACCCTGACGGACGAGGCCCACGCTGGGTGCCGCATCTAACGGTGGGGCTACGGCTGCCGAGGGATGTTGTTCCTTCTTATATTGACGCCCTGTCTCAGATCACCCCGCGGGAGCTCAAGTCGATCAGTGCAGCTGAGGCAGCATATTGGAGACCAAGTGTGGGTGAACGGGTGCTACTTGCCTAAAACAAGGTGGGAGGCAGTCGCCCGAAGGGCTGCAGATGTTTGGTAATCTGCCTTTCGTAAAAACACAGCTGAACTAATAGGAGCCATAGGGCGCAGCTAAGTTTACAAGTTAAAAGAGGGTGTTTCTCACGTCCACGTCAGCAAAAGAGCCGGTTGTAACACCGGCTTTTGTCTTTGCATGGTTGGTGAACTTTGCACAGTTCATGATCTTCTATGTTCTGGTTACGACCATGGCAGGGTATGCAGTCAAGGAATTTGCGGCCAACAACGCAAGCGCAGGCCTGGCCTCCAGTGCCTTCGTCATCGGCGCGACAGGCGCGCGTGTGTTTTCGGGATTTCTCGTCGACGCGGTGGGACGTCGACGTGTTCTGTTTACCTCCCTGGTTCTGGTGATCCTAACCTGCGCGTTCTACATTCCGGCACACTCGCTGGGGCTGCTGATTGCGGTGCGTATCATCCACGGCATTGGTTACGCTTTCGCCAGCACCGCTGTGATGGCCGTTGCCCAGTCCGTGATTCCGAGTGCGCGCCGGGCGGAGGGCACGGGCTACTTTGCTCTAGGCACCACCTTGGCCACTGCTATTGGCCCGGCACTGGGTCTGTGGTTGGTAGGGTCGGTTGGCTACTCCACCATGTTCAAGGTCGTAATTGGGATGTCCGTTGTGGCGTTCCTGCTGTCGCTATTGGTTCGTTCGCCAGAGCCTAAGGACGGAGCTCATCATCACCGCCCCAGCTTTAACCTGTCGGCGATCGTGCATCCCAAGGTTGCCCCCATCGGTTTCTTCATGCTGCTAGTCGGTATTTGCTACGCCGGAGTGATCACCTACCTGAACAGCTTCTCCGAAGAAAACGATCTGGTCACCGGTGCCCAATACTTCTTCCTTGCCTATGCCCTGGTTACGTTGGTCATGCGTTTCGTTTTGGGCAAAGTGCAGGATGAAAAGGGCGACAATATTGTCGTCTATCTGGGATTGGTAACCTTCGCGATTGCTTTGGTGGTGCTGGCATCGTCTACACAGGATTGGATGGTCATCCTGGCCGGTGCTCTCACTGGCCTGGGCTATGGTTCGCTGATGCCAGCCGCACAGGCGATTGCTGTTAAGGCGGTGGAGCCGCACCAGATGGGCGCGGGTATTTCCACGCTTTTCTTGCTCCTGGATGTAGGTGTTGGCTTTGGTCCTATCCTGCTAGGCATGATTGTTTCTTCCACCAGCTACCAGGCCATGTATGCAATGTTGGCCGGGCTGGTCGTCGTGAGCGGCGCCGTGTACTTCCTTGTTCACGGTCGCAAGGTTGGATAGAGTTCGCTAGAGTTCCAACCTTCTCCGCACACCAATTGAGGTATCGCGGAGAGCCCTCGAAAGGATCTTTGTCGCATGCTGCACGCCGTGAGTTTCGCGTTGGCTGATTCCGTCAACGTCCTATTAATCGGCGTGCTTTTCGCTATTGCAGTCATGCATCCGCAGCCGCGGCGTTATAGCCCCATTGCTGCCGTGCTGGTGGCGGGGGACTGGTGCGGCGTACTCCTGCTGTCTTTGTTGACGCTCCTGCTCTTTAATGGCATTGAGGATGTCGTGCAGACGGCTTTGGCGTCGCCGATTTTTGGCCTGGTGCTTATTGCAATCGGTCTTCTTAGTGCCTTTTTGACGCTACGAGGCGGCGACCCGAGCCCTATGATCAACCGTCTGGCTAAGCCCCTCCGTAGGGCATCGCTAAGCACCTTTCTTTCAGGCATGGTGCTGGGACTGGTGCAGTCCGCAACGTCGGCGCCGTTTTTCGCTGGCCTAGCCTATCTAAGCACGGTGGAGATCAGCACTTTCGCGAAATATCTGACGGTGGTTCTTTACGCCACGCTCGCACTCAGCCTGCCTGCGCTCTCTGCAATCGCACTGGGCATGGTTTTAAGGAAACCAAATAGTGGTTTGGCGAAGTTTATCGACGGGCTGCGCCATCGCAAGGAGCAGATGGTGGCGCTGGCAGGCTATGTGGTGGCAGCGATGTTGATTGTGTTGGGGCTGTTGAGCTTCCTCTAGGCCTCGCCGAGGAACTCCATCCACCTATCCCACTCGCGCTGGGTCTGCTCCATCCCGTCCTGCCAAGACTTTTCTAGCCGATCCAGACGGCGCTCAGTATTGCTGACCTGCATCTTTTCTGGATAGAAAACTAAAGCCTGCCCTTTTGCTTCCAGCTCTGCGATCTTGTCGGAAGCTAGATTGTACTTCGGCGGGCGATCAATCATTGCTTGGGCGACGGCGGGACGCTTACGCAAAAGCGCGCGCACCAGCTGCGGACTGCGAAGCGCTGGGCGAACGTATCCCTTGGGCTTGGTACGCAGAACCAGGAATTTCTCAAAACCATCTTCGATGGCAGCGTCGAGGATCAGGCCACCGGACTCTCCAAGGGCACCATCGACATAATCCACGCCATCGATAGTCGGCACGGGCATAAGCCCCGGCAGCGTGGAGCTGGCTCGCACCTTGCGCATGAGGTCGGGGAGATCCTTGATGTCCTCGCGTCGCCAGTACACCGTCTCGCCGTTATCGGCACGGGTAGCTCCGATGCACATCTGGGAGGAGGAACGTTGGAAGGTTTCCCAATCGAAGGGGAGGTCGTTGCCTGGTGCGCCGGCAGTTTCATAAATGTACTCCGCATTGAAGTAGCCACTGCCTCGCAGGAGAGACTTAAACCCCCCAGACTTCGGGTGACCGCCGAATTCAACAAAGGACTCGCGGGCACGCTTCCGATCCCCGGAAAGGAAGTTCACAGTGTGAGAGGCTCCGGCACTGATACCCCCGACCCAGCCGAACTCAATATTGTGCTCTAGCAGCTGGTCGATACAGGCCGCCGTGTAACTATTGCGCATCCCCCCGCCTTCGAGGACGAGGGCTACTTCCTTGGCGGACATGTCAGAGCCTCCTAGTATTTTTGGCTTTAAATACCTTTGTCGTGCGCCGGCCTATCGGGAACGCAGTTTCTTCACCCCAGCGACCACCGCCACGATAATTGCGCCGATGATCAATCCGAAAATCAGGCTAAAGCCGGTTTCGGTAAACCAAGTTACTGCGCCACCGAGGTGTTCGACGCGCTCCACCACATGGTGAACCGTTTCATAGGGCCAGTGCAGGCCGAGTTCGTCTAGACCTACGAGCAAAATGTGCCCGCCGACCCACAACATAGCCAAAGTGCCAATGATGCCTATGGCGGTGAGCAGTTTCGGCATGCCCTGGACAAGCAGACGGCCGAATTTTTTCGTCCCCTCGCTTGCACCCTCCTTGCTCATCAGCGCCAATCCCATGTCATCGATCTTGATGAGTAGACCGACAAGACCATAGACCGCAAAAGTGATGAGCAGGGCAACGATAATCAGAACCAGCGTGCGGGTCAGCAAGGGCTGGTCAGCAACCTCGTTGAGCGAAATCACCATAATCTCTGCGGACAGGATGAGGTCGGTGAATACCGCGCCACGGACCAACGCATCCTCTGATTGGGCTGCGTTGTCTGCTGTGTCTTCTTCGTGCCCACCCAGACCAAGCTTATGGAGGACCTTCTCCGCGCCTTCATAGGACAGGTAGAAGCCACCGAGCATGAGGAGGGGAGTAAGGGCGCCAGGCAGCAACCAACTGAGCAAGAGGATGATCGGCAGGATGATAACCAGTTTGTTGACCAGGCTGCCCTTGGTGATCTTCCAAATGATGGGCAACTCACGCGCCGGGGTTACACCGGCAACGAACTTCGGGGTGACTGCGGCGTCATCAATAACAACCCCGGCTGCCTTCGTAGAAGTGCGTCCCGCCATAGCAGCGACGTCATCCGTCGTGGCCGCGGCCTTCTTGGCGATAAGAGCAATATCGTCTAACAGAGCCGCAAGGCCAGCTGCCATGGTGAAATCTCTTTCCTTTCAGAGCCGAGCAGTGAACGGGTGGGCTCGGCTATTTTTCGGCAAAAGCCCCGCTTAGTTCCCTGCGCGTGCGCCGAGAGCCTCATCGATGGGGGTATCGCCGTTATTAAATTCAATAAAGTGGCCGGCCAGCTCCGGGCGATCGACAACCTGTGCAATGACGGTTGCGACATCAGCACGAGAGACCTGGCTGGACTTCAGTGCATCGCCGTCGTTGGCGGTTCCATCCGCCTTAGGCGCACGAGTCTCGATTTTACCGGTCGGTTCCTCCAACGTCAGGGCAGACGGCCCGACGAGCGTCCATTGGGCTGCCGAATCACGCAGGTGATCGTCCGCTGCTGCCTTCGCCTCACAATAGGTGAACATGGAGTGATCCTCCGGCACACCGTGGTCGGCGCGGGAGTTGAAGTAGCTGACCATGATGTAGCGCTTTGAACCTGCCGCGTCGATGGAGCGGATTGCGGCGTCCCGGTCGACGCGCAGGGTGCGTGCATCGTCGCCACCGCCGACGCCCGCGGACCAGATGATGACATCCTGATCGGCGAAGAGCTTTTCGAAGCCGGCAACGTCCAGCTGCTCGATGTCCTGTACGACGGCTTTCGCGCCGGTAGCCTCCACATCTGCTACGTGATCGGGGTTGCGCACTACGGAGGTGACAGTGTGGCCGGCCTTGACGATCTGGGGCGACGCCTTCAATGCCACCTTGCCGTGGCCTCCGAGGATCATCACATTCTGAGCGTTAGACATTCTTGCAGTCCTCCTTTTGTGTTTGCTTCTTCGCTAGCCGTAAAACGGCTCCAGTTTCTCTCAACGGGATAGGACGGAGCTCTATTCCGCGCTGCGCTTTTCCGCCAGCGGGCCGATGCCTCCAGCACCAATACATACGAAGTCGTCTTCTCCGCCCCGACTGTGGCGATCCGCCACCTCTGCACGTACAAGCAGGATTCCGCCACCGCCCGAAACTCGTACCCAGCGGGGCTTGAGTTGTGTGTCCACCTGGGCTTGGGTGGCACGCTGTTCGGTTTGTTCGGCATCCTCCAGACCGTTGGGGGTGGTGATCGTCAATGTCATGTCGGAGGTTGCCGTCGCATTGAGTTGCCAGGTCCAGTCACCGAAAGGCAGGGATTTATCCAGCAAGATAGCGCGGGATTGCCCTGCGCGGATACGTACTCCGCACTCGGGTTCTTTCCCAGGATTGCTTGTTGCCGACGCCACCACTTCCGCAGCTACCAGTTTTCCGGATTCGTCGATTATCTGTGGTTCGTGGTCTAACTGGGTGACGGCCGGCTGGCCAGTCAGGGTGGAAACTCGGTCATATGGATTTACTACAGGGGTGAGAATATCCAGTGGCGCTGGTTGTTCCATGAGCTGTGGTGGCTCACCCGACCCATCCAGCTTGGTGGCAGCGCGCAGGTTGGCTAGGTAATCCGCGGTCCGATCATTGTCCCAAGTGTGAACCCAGGTGAAGGTCGAAACAAGACTGATGCTGAAAGCGACGAGGATCACGCCTACCCCTACCCAGAGGCGTCGTCTCGTCCCCGTGCTGGTGGAGCGGCCGATGGGGACGTGGGGGCGTCCAAAAGAAAGTGCACAACAACCGATTGCCAGTACGGCGAAGGTAAACCAGTCAGCGAAGTAGTGCATAGAGCACAACAGCAGGCCAGAGGTTCCGGTGCTGTTGCGTGCTCGGCTGAGCAGGGCATAGATGATGGCGAGGTATGCCAGGATCGTCAGCAGCCCCAAGCAGCGACGGCGAGTATCGCGACGTAGCCACAATGCAACGCTGAGGGCGATGAGTACCGCACTGGTGATGCCCCACCACGGCGGAGCTGTGGCAAACGCGCTAGACGGGGACCAACGATCCCAAGACAATGGTCCTCCGAGTATTCCGGGCAGCACGGTGGTGAGGAGGCTATTGGGAAGTGCCGACCAGAGCGTCTGACGCGCCGGAGTTTCAGCAGGCAGTGGGGAAAGGGTTAGGAAGAGCAGCGACCAAGTGATGAAAAGTGCACCCGGGGCTGCGAAGAAGCGACGCAGGTCGCGCCGGGGTAGGCCAGCTAGCAACGCTAGGGCGATCGCTGCAGGAACGATGGTAAGCGCTTTTTCCGTAAAGAGCAGTGCTAAAAGCAGTATGACGGTGGCAGCGAAGCTATAGGCGAAACTCCGATGGGCGGCAAACAAGCACAGGAGGAATCCAGCCATGCCGATCTGCCAGGCCAGGGCGTTGATGCCGGCGGACCACCATCCGGCGGCGTCCATGAGAAAAGGGCTGAAAAGTAGGGCGGCGTAGAGTCCTACGGTCGTAATGCTGCGACCGGTAAGGCGGATACAGAACACAGCCCACAGTGCCGCAGCAAGGGTGCTAAAGAGCAACAAAAGCGAGGCCGGGAGCAGCCAGTTCAGTGGCGCTAGGTGATGGGCTAGTACTTGAATAAGCGCCGACGCGGGCATGAGGTGACCGTCGTAGTTAGTGAAGTAATCACCGAAGGATCCGCCGTCGAACGTGGCTGGGATGAGGAAGTCGTCCCAATAGAACGTGCGCTGGCTGAGTTGGAGAGCACGGACGACAAGCGAAACAACGGCCAACGCGCCTAACAGTGCAGTGAACTTGCGGTCGCGTGGCCGAGAGGACCGGGACGTGAAGGAGCGGGACGGGGGAGGGGTGGAAGGTGTGGTGTGCACAGTGTGTGGAGTGAGATGTCGGTGAGTAATGAAGCCGTTTGCTAATGCAGCTAGTTTTGATCACCCGCTTGGTTGTCTAGGCTGACGGGCTGCACGGAGAGGTACTCTACGTCGCCGGAGCAGCCTTCCAGCCCCTTCATGGGCACATATGCTGCCTTGGTTTGCTCCGGGGGATACACGCGGAGGCCATCTGCCTTTTGTGCCTTGCAGTCCTTAGGGTCAAGGGCGCCGGTCTGTGTGATTTTTACGCCAGCAATGGCGGATGTACCGGGATCAAGCTTTACAGTCTCGCTAGGAGCGCCCTTTTCACGTTGGGCGGGCTTACCTAGCTGGGTGCCATTGTGGTTGGTGATCATTGACACACCGGGGAAGCCACGCATCGAACAGGGTTCAGTGGAGGTGTTTTTAAACACCACATTCACGAGGGTAGAACCAGCTGCACCTTGTGAGTCTGCAGTGGTGATTTCCAGATCGTTGGTGGCGCACATGCCGCCCTTGCCGACGGAGCCGTCGTCGGTCTTGCTGGCGGTGCTGCCAGTGCTGTTGGCTTTCTGATCCGCAAGGGTTTGAGCGGAGTTGTCGTTTGCGCTCTGGCTTTGAGTAGAGGCGGCCTCGGAGGGGGTGGTGTCCTCGTCCTCGCAGGCTCCCAAAGTCAGTGCAGTACCGGCAAGTAGCAAGGCGGCAGCACCGGTGGTAAAAGCGGCCCGCGGGCTGCGAGTACGGAACGTGACCGGGCGACGGCGTAGGCTCTTCATATTTATCACTGTAAAGGGCTGGTGCGTATGTGGCCAATGAGGCTGCCCATTTTGTTATCGAAAGGTGAGAGGACGGTGATGTTGCAGCATTCAAAGGCCGATGCGCCGACGTTAAAATCCATATGGAATTATCGCTTTCAAATCACCGACGCGCCGGAGCGCATTACACTCGGTGGGAAAGAACGTTCTCAACTTCACTGCTAGAGAGGCGAAGAATTAACCATGGGCTTCAACCCTGATTTCGAACCATTCCGTCTACCGGACGAGTACATTGCTCTGCGCGAGGCTATCCGTGATCTCGCTGAGCAGCAGATTGCACCGTACGCCAAGGACGTAGACGAAGAGGAACGCTTCCCACAGGAAGCGCTGGATGCCCTGAACGCCGCTGGTTTCAACGCCATCCACGTACCGGAGGAGTACGGCGGCCAGGGTGGCGACTCCCTCGCAGCCGTTATCGTCATCGAAGAAGTAGCTCGCGTTTGTGCGTCCTCCTCCCTGATCCCGGCCGTGAACAAGTTGGGAACCATGGGGCTGATCCTCCAGGGCTCTGAAGAGTTGAAGAAGGAGGTTCTGCCGGATATCGCTAACGGTGCGATGGCTTCTTACGCTCTTACGGAGCGCGAGGCTGGTTCTGACGCCGCAGCGATGAAGACCCGCGCTGTCCGCGAAGGTGACGAGTGGGTAATCAACGGCTCCAAGTGCTTTATCACCAATGGTGGTAAGTCCACGTGGTACACCGTCATGGCTGTAACTGATCCGGAGGCTGGTGCACGCGGCATTTCTGCATTCATGGTGCACAAGGATGACCCGGGCTTCAGTGTTTCCGGTTACGAGCACAAGCTGGGCATTAAGGGGTCTCCAACGGCAGAACTACTGTTTGAGAACTGCCGCGTTCCAGCTTCCCGCATGATCGGCGAGGAAGGTACCGGTTTCAAGACCGCCCTGCAGACCCTGGACCACACCCGCCCGACCATCGGCGCGCAGGCGCTGGGTATCGCACAGGGTGCGTTCGACCAGGCAGTGGCTTATGTGAAGGAGCGTAAGCAGTTCGGCAAGGCAATCGCCGACTTCCAGAACACCCAGTTCATGCTGGCAGACATGAAGATGAAGATTGACGCTGCCCGTCTGATGATTTACACCGCCGCTTCCAATGCCGAGCGCGGTGTAGCCGAGGACGGCGCCAAGCTGGGTCTCATGGCTGCAGGCTCCAAGGCTTTTGCCTCTGACGTTGCCATGCAAGTCACTGTCGACGCCGTTCAGCTGCTCGGTGGCTACGGCTTCACTCGCGACTTCCCGCTGGAGCGCATGATGCGCGATGCGAAGATCACCCAGATCTACGAAGGCACCAACCAGATCTGCCGCATGGTGATGGGCCGCCAGATCTTGGCTTAGCGGTGGGGGTAGTAAAAACTACCCCTTCTTAAGCCCTTGCTTAGAGCAGGGTTAGAAAGCGGTCTATTCTTACGTCATGATGAAAAAAGTAATCGTGGCTGCGCTTTCGGTCAGCCTGGTCATGGGCGGTATCTCCCCAGCTGCTGCACAGGATAATGCAGCAGGTATTCCAGTAAATTCCTCCTCTCAGGGGGCACCCAATCCCGGGGCGGAAAACCCGGATAACAGCGGGGAACCTGGCTCTGAAGATAATGAGGATCCCTCTACTGATTCGCAGGGTGCAGAGCTAAGCTCCAAGCCAGTTGGGTCCACTGACTTGAAGACGGTTATTGGTGCGATTGTCGGAAGCCTTGCGGTGGGGGCTTTGATTGCTGCGGGTGTGAACTGGGCGGTTCAGTCTCGACTGATCCCCAATCCTCTGCCCGGCTTGATCCCTAATCCGCCTGCGCCTCCCGCTCCGGCGAAGAAGGCTCCGGCGAAACCTGCACCGGCAAAGAAGGCACCAGTGAAGAAGGCGCCTAAGCCGGCACCAGCTAAGAAGCCCGTTGCTGCCAAGCCGGCTCCAGCTAAGCGACCTGCTCCGGCTAAGCGCCCGGCTCCAGCGCGTGCGCAGAACGTCTACTACCAGAACTGTAAGGACGTTTGGAATCGTTTGGGGCGTCCGATCTACCAGAGGGATGCAGGTTTCTCTAGCCGCTTTGACCGTGACGGCGATGGCGTAGGCTGCGAGAAGCGCCCGAGGTACTAGTCTGTTTAAACTCGTGGCTGGCTTAGGCAGCGCGACGAAGGTGGATGCCTTGAGCGGCCAGCCATTTTGCCACGCTGCCGTACTTGTGCAGCCCATCCAGCAGTCGCTGGGCGGAGTCCAGAGCTCGGCGGGCCTCGTCGGCGGTGATGTAACCCGCCAGGAGTGCTTCGCCCAACTCGTCCAGGTCCAGTACCTGGACTTTCGTCTTTGAAGATGTGCCCGGGGCGTAGCTAGAGCTCGCCTGAGCCTGTTCCGGAGAAGGGGACTCGCGGAGGTGCGTCACCACATCCACGTAAATATCGCGGGTGCGCCAGGTTGGTGGGGTGGTGGCGTCATCAGTCTCGATAAAGGCGATGTCTATATAGAGGTCCTGCGTGGGCTCGATCCCGTCGAAGAAGTGGAATTTGTTGAGGCGAATGTCCAGGCGGGGGACTAGCCAGGATTCGAGATAATGGAAGCGTGGGTGGCCAGGAGTGGGGCGGCGCATGTAGAGCACCGGGTTGGGGTTGGCAGTGCCAGACTGCACAGCCGCGGGCTGGTTGGGGGACAGCTCGTAGGCGTCGACGGCGCGTTCGAAGCCCTTCGGGTCGATATTGATCGCGTGGGAGAGGTCGAAGGTCTCTTGTTTTACTTTGTGCAGGTCAGCCATCGTTTCAGATTAATGTGGTGAGCGGGTGGGAGTGGAGTCCGGGGGAATACGGCGAGGTGTGGGTAAAGGCCGAAGGTATGAAAAAGGCCGCGCAGGAAGGCGCGGCCGAGGGGGCTTGCAGCCCGGAGGTCTAGCTCGAAGCTCTTAGACGTGCAGCAGCGCTGCGGTCGGCAGGAAGCTGCAGTTGGAGTTGCCGGACTCCTTCTCGTGGGTGGTCACGCCACCTTCCAGCAGGGCGATGACGGTGCCGCGACCGGTCTTGGCAACACCGTTGACGGTGGCTGGTCCCTTCGGGTTGATACCGGTGTAGCGCAGTGGGGTGCGGCCCATCTTGCCAGTGTTGATGTTGATCCAGTGGACGTTCATAGCAGCAGTCTGCTTCTTTGCCACGGTCCCGGTGCCCATAGCGGTGAAGACGAAGTTGACTTCACCGGCGCCGATGCCCGGGAGTGGAAGCTTGGCGGGGCCGGGGACGCCCATGGCGGTGCCGACGGCCTTGTTCTTACCGCCGATGCACTTGCCCGAAACGGTCGGCCAGCCGAACTGGGTAAACGCAGGAGCGTTCTTAGGAACGTCAACGCCCGGCTTGCCGTCACCGCGGAAGAAGCCGACCAGCTTCTTGAGGGAAGCCTTCACTTTCGGTGGCAGCTGTGGGTTGTTGGCGAAAGCCTCGATTTGATTCAGGACGTGGGGCGCGGGGCGGCCCAAGTGATCGATGGAGCCCTGTACCTGGGCGCCAGCGGTTGCGGGAGCCACCACGGTCGGGACTGCCAGTGCGCAGGCAGTGGTCAGTGCAGCAGCGGCACGGGTCAAGCGTCGAGAGAAAGCCACGGTGAACCTTTCGGGGTCTAAATCTGTTGTGTCTAGTGCGGTTTAGACAGGGATGCCAACAACAATAGTCACACGAGTAACATTTGTCACGTGAGTAACATGGGTAACTAATGGTGGGATCCAGTAGAAACCTTTTGTAAACAATAGCACCGCCCAAGGGGCATTTCTCGCGGTTTTGGGAAAAACTTCTTTGCGTCCTATGCGTTATTCTAGGAAGCCAAAGGAGTAGGCTGTGAAGGGTTCCCCTGGCCCCTGTCTCAGGAGCGCCTACTTTGCACATCAAACCTGACCCCAAATAAAGGAAAGTTCGGATCTGTGTCTTTGACTGAATTCCGTAATGTCGCCATCGTCGCGCACGTCGACCACGGCAAAACCACCCTCGTGGACGCAATGCTGCACCAGTCCGGTGCCTTCTCTTCGCACGGCGAAGTGGAAGAGCGCGTGATGGACTCTGGCGACCTGGAAAAGGAAAAGGGCATTACGATCCTGGCGAAGAACACCGCCATTCACCGCAAGGGTCTGGGTAAAGACGGCAGCGACCTGATCATTAACGTGATCGACACCCCCGGCCACGCCGATTTCGGCGGTGAAGTCGAGCGTGCCCTGTCCATGGTCGACGGTGTGGTTTTGCTTGTTGACGCCTCTGAGGGTCCGCTTCCGCAGACCCGTTTCGTGCTGGGCAAGGCTCTGGCCGCAAAAATGCCGGTGATTATCTGTGTGAACAAGACCGACCGCCCGGATGCTCGTATTGATGAGGTCGTTGAGGAATCCCAGGATCTGCTCCTGGAACTGGCGTCTACTCTGGAGGACGAGGAAGCGGCAGAAGCTGCGGAACAGCTATTGGACCTGCCGGTTCTATACACCTCCGGTCGCGAGGGCAAGGCCTCTACCGAAAACCCTGGCAACGGCAACGTTCCGGACTCCGAGGATCTGCAGCCGCTATTCGACGTTCTCTACGACGTTTTGCCAGAGCCGTCCGCTGATGTTGACGGCCCACTGCAGGCACACGTTACTAACCTGGACTCCTCTTCCTTCCTGGGACGCATTGGCCTGGTTCGAATCCACTCGGGCCGCTTGCGCAAGGGGCAGCAGGTTGCCTGGATCCACTACGATGAGGATGGCAATGAGCACGTCAAGACTGCCAAGGTTGCAGAGCTGCTGCGCACGGAGGGCGTGACGCGCGTACCGGCTGAAGAGATGATCGCCGGCGACATTGCCGCTATCTCCGGTATCGAGGACATCATGATCGGCGATACGCTCGCCGACCCGGAGAACCCAGTCGCCCTGCCGCGCATTACCGTTGACGAGCCCGCGATCTCCATGACGATCGGTGTGAACACTTCCCCGATGGCAGGCCGTGGCGGTGGCGACAAGCTAACCGCCCGTATGGTTAAGGCTCGCCTGGATCAGGAGCTGATCGGTAACGTTTCTCTGCGCGTCTTGCCCACGGAGCGTCCGGATGCCTGGGAGGTACAGGGGCGTGGCGAGATGGCCTTGTCCGTGCTCGTGGAGACCATGCGTCGCGAAGGTTTCGAGCTGACCGTCGGTAAGCCGCAGGTGGTTACCCGCACCATCGACGGCACCGTTCACGAGCCTTTCGAGAATCTGGTCATCGACGTTCCCGAAGAGCACCTGGGTGCTGTCACCCAGCTGTTGGCCGCCCGTAAGGGTCGCATGGAGTCGATGGACAATACCGGCACCGGCTGGGTTCGCATGAAGTTCGTTGTTCCAGCCCGCGGCCTGATTGGTTTCCGTACCGTATTCATGACCGAAACTCGCGGCACCGGTATCGCCAACAGCTACTCCGCTGGTTACGAGCCATGGGCAGGCGAAATCAAGGGACGCGCCTCCGGCTCCTTGGTTGCCGACCGCTCCGGCCAGATCACCGCCTACGCGCTGATCCAGCTGGCCGACCGCGGTACCTTCTTCGTCGAACCGGGCGCGGAAGCCTACGAGGGCATGGTCGTCGGCGCGAATAACCGCGACGAGGACATGGATATCAACATCACCAAGGAAAAGAAGCTGACGAACATGCGTTCGGCGACAGCTGACGCAACGGTGACCTTGGCAAAGGCTCGTACTCTGACTCTGGAAGAGGCCATGGAGTTCTGTGGTTTCGACGAGTGCGTCGAGGTCACCCCGGAGGTCGTTCGCGTGCGTAAGGTAATCCTCAACGCGACCGAGCGCGCCCGCGCCCGTTCCCGCGAAAAGCAGCGCAACAACAACTCCTAATCAGGCTCTTGTACTCGCTCTTTTCCTCTTTCTCTTCGTCCTCCTCCTCGTCTTTTATATCGAGGGGGAGTCGTCGCGCTGCGTCGCTTCGACGAGGTATGTGGGGTGTGACGCCCACTGTTGCAACCACGCTAACTTCCGCGACCCTCGCACTGTCACTGGTAGCCTGCCAAGCTAATCCCGGCGAGGCGCCGACGGTTGATGATCCGTCGTCGTCGACCAAGACTCAGCAGCCCCAGCCGGTGGATGAAAGCCTGCGCGAGATTGCGGTTGGAGTGGACCGCTTCACTAGCAACCTCAACCCGCATCTGGTTGGGAACCGGAACCCGGTGGTTGCCGCGGTGGCGGATCTAACCCTGCCAAGCGTGTACACCTTTGGATCGCTGGGGGAGAATATCAACAATGATTTGATTCGCGAGATTACTCCGAACGATGAATCGCACCCCACAGAAGTCACCTACGCCCTCCAGCCAGAGGCACAGTGGTCAGATGGCACGCCAATCACGGTTTCTGACTTCCAATACCTCCACGAGGCGATCATGAATGAACCTCTTGCAGAGGCGAAGGGCTTATACCAGCACGTCACTTCCATCGAGCCGGGGAAAAAAGAAAAGAGCTTCAAGGTCACTTTCGATCAACCTTTGACCGCCTGGAAGCGACTCTTTACCTATCTTCTCCCGAGCCATATCTACCGCGCGGAGGGGCGCAGTTTCGCCACAATGATGGACGGAGGCTCCGTCGCGTCGGCGGGGCAGTACTCCGTGAAATCCGTGGATGAAGGACGCGGCCTGCTGGAGCTGCAACGGAATGACCGCTACTGGGGCGCGAAGGCGGCGAAGACTGACATCATTCGTTTCACTGCCGTTCCGGACGAATCAACGGGTGTGCAGATGATGCGCACCCAGCAGTTGCAGTTGTACATGGCGCACAAGTCGGCGACGACTGAACTTGCCTTGGACCAGCTTCCCTTCACGCGAGTTCGTAATACGTCCCGTGGAGTGCAGCTAAACCTGCAGCTCAATCAAACCAGTCCGATCTTTTCCGACCGAGAAACCCGACGTCGAGTGTTGGGGGCTATAAAGCCAGAGAAGATCGCTCAGATCATTTCTGGCGATCCGAGGATTGAGGCGCCGAAGTGGAATGTCGCCCCAAAGACTTCAGATAAACAACCGCCGAACGTGGTTTCTGATGAGCGTCCCAACGGCATCGTTATCGGTGCGGTTACCGACGACCAGGTGGCGGTGGACGCCGCTCGCTCGGTGGTGGATCAACTGCTGCATTTGGGGATCCCCGCCACCGTGCGCACTGCAAAGGCAGCAGAAACACTGGGATCCGAGGTGGAGAACGGAATAGTTGATGGTGTGGTGACATGGCAGCGCAGCCCTCAGGCCATATCCGACTATCTGGTGCAATACGGTTGTATTAAGCCACTAGACCAGGATGATTCCAGCACACCGCCCAGCGACACCGGCGCGTCAGACCCAGCTGAACGTGAAGAGGGTAGCAGCGAGGGGGCGTCGTCTCCACACAGAGCCACAGGCGGCAACCTGAGTGGTACCTGCGATCGTGACCTGCAAGAACGCCTTGTAAAGCTGAGCGAGGGGCGAAGTGATCTGTCGCAGGAACGCAGCCACCTGGACGATCGGATTGCCGAAATGTCGACTGTACTGCCGATTATGTCTGACCGTTTTACGGTAGTGGCTTCCGATCGGCTCGAAGGACCGACAGCAGGGCTAGAGGATTGGCCTTTAGACGACAGCAGCTCACTGCTAATCTCGGCCCCGCAATGGACCTTAAAGCCCATCGAGGAAGTCAATCGCAACGCCGCCGAAAATGCCCTTGAGGAGAATTAGCTCGTGACTCGTACTCCTGCATCCACGCAGAAAATCACCGTGATGGCGGTACACGCACACCCCGACGACGAAACTCTGTGGACGGGGCTGGCGCTGGCGAAGGCACGGCGGCTTGGACATGATGTGGCCGTCGTGACCTGTACCCTCGGCGAAGAAGGCGAGGTGATTGGGGAGAAGTACCAAGCCCTCGTCGACGCCCAGCAGAATGAAAACGGAACGGGAATGCTCGGAGGCTACCGCATCGCTGAGCTACAGCGTGCCTTGACCGCCTTGGGGATTGAGCATGGCCCGAACCTTCTGGGTGGATGCGGAGCATGGCGAGATTCCGGAATGGAAGGCAGCGAGTCGATCCGCCGCCCGCGGGCGTTCGCACGTGTGCCGGAGGGCGCAAGCTCACCTTCCGATGCTGCCTTCGAAGCCCAGGTGGAACAGCTGATCGAGCAGATTCAGCACATTCGCCCCGACGTGATTTTGACCTACGCCGCCGATGGCGGATACGGCCACCCCGACCACAAGCGAGCACACCAGATTGTGCACGCAGCGGTACAACGGATGAGCCAAAACTCGAGCGACTGTGTTCCGAACCAGGTTCTCTGGTGTGTCACAGAAGAAGAGAAGTTCGCGGAGGGAATGCAGGGCCTAGAGGGTGACCCGGCGATGGTACCGGAGGGATGGCGTCTCCCCACAGCGGGGGAGATCGCCTCCGTTCCCTCTTCAAAGGTCGATCTGGTGGTACACGGCACTCCAGCAGACGTCGCCAGCAAGCAGGCCGCCATGCGCGCACACGCCACCCAGATTTGGGTAGCCGATGGCTCGTCCTCAGATGTTAACGACCAGACGCGGACCTCGAACCCACCGGCCGCTACAGCCACCACGCTGTTCTGCCTGTCCAACCTTATTGCGCAGCCACTGCTCAATAGCGAGAGCTATCGCGTGGGCTGGACGCGCCCCGGCACGCCAACGGATTTCTTCGCACAAGCACTAGGCGAAGAGGTCACTGCGGATGGACAGTAGGATAGATCGACGTGAACGCTAAGAAAAGCACGACCTCAAGCCTGAAAGACGAGCCGAACTGGGGCCACCCCACTAAAGCCCAAGCACGTCAGGATACAACGCGTGCCGAGCGTATCTCCGGAATAGTATGGCTCTCCATTGGCGCCCTGTTTGGGCTGTTCATCAGCGTTCTCTACATCGGTTCGCGCATTACGGTGGGGGACATGCTGGTGCCGTTGCCGTGGACGATCTTGTTTGCGTTGTTCTTCAACCGTGCGGTGACGAAGACCGCCCTTTTGTGGACGGATAACAAACTGATCGCCGGGATTCCCGCGCTTGTCTGGCTAGCCGGATACCTGCTGGCGGTCATGTGGCCGGAGCTGCCTTTCGGCGAGGCGACGTTAATGCCACAGACCGTGTGGTCTATGCTGCTGCTTGTAGTCGGTATGGCAGCGGCTGCATGGCCGCTTCGCCCTCAGTTTTCTCTGGAACCGCTGAAGTGACAGAATAGAAGCCTAAAAGAGCTCTTGTGAGAGTATGACGAACTTTCCAGAAAGGGTAGGTAATTAGACGATGACCTACACGATCGCGCAGCCCTGTGTAGACGTGATGGATCGCGCTTGCGTAGAAGAGTGCCCCGTTGACTGCATCTACGAGGGCAAGCGTTCCCTGTACATTCACCCCGACGAGTGCGTCGACTGTGGCGCCTGCGAGCCGGTGTGCCCGGTTGAAGCCATCTTCTACGAAGACGATGTGCCAGACGAGTGGGAAGAGTACAACGATGCGAACGCCGCGTTCTTCGACGATCTGGGTTCCCCAGGCGGTGCCGCCAAGCTGGGGCCGCAGGACTTCGACGCGGAGCTGATCGCCGCTCTGCCGCCGCAGGCCTAGGCTTTTTCTTTGTGACGCCCACATTTCCACCGGGTAGCGCCGGGCGTAAGAGACATGCGGTATAGAGTACAAGCATGACCTTCAAGCGCACCCCAGTAGCCGACCGACTGCCCGACTTCCCCTGGGACTCACTTGCTGAGGCTAAGGCCAAGGCTTCGAGCCATCCCGATGGGATCGTGGATTTGTCGGTCGGCACTCCTGTTGATCCGGTTTCTCCGGCTATCCAGCTGGCGCTGACCGAATCCGCGGCGGAACCTGGTTATCCGCAAACAAAGGGCACACCCGCCCTGCGCGCTGCCATCGTGGGGGCGATGGAGCGCCGCTTCCACGTTGCTGGCTTGGACGCCGACACCAATGTGCTACCCGTCATCGGCACCAAGGAGGCCATCGCCTGGATGCCGACCCTTCTGGGTATTGGCGCAGGTCACACGGTAGTGATCCCAGAGTTGGCTTACCCGACCTACGAGGTATCCGCCCGCCTGGCTGGGGCGGAGGTGCTGCGCAGTGACTCTCTGTTGAAGCTGGGGCCGCAGACTCCAGCGTTGATCTATCTGAACTCTCCGGCCAATCCGCACGGTCAGGTGCTGGGCGCGGATCACCTGCGCAAGTTTGTAGAATTCGCCCGCCAGCGCGGCACCGTCATCGTTTCCGATGAGTGCTACTTGGGGCTGGGGTGGGGCGAGGAGCGACCTTTGTCGATTCTGGATCCGGAGGTCTGTGGCGGTGACTTTACCAATCTCATCGCCGTGCATTCGCTGTCCAAGACCTCTAACTTGGCTTCCTATCGGGCGGGTTGGTTGGCTGGCGATGGCGAGCTTATCCAGGAGTTGCTGGGAATCCGCCGCCACGCAGGATTGATGAACCCCGGGCCGATCCAGTCCGCCATGGTTGCTGCTTTGGAAGAGGATGGCCACGAGCTGCTGCAGAAGGAGCTTTACAAAAACCGCCGGGAGCTTCTGCGCGCAGCCCTGATCGAGGCCGGGTACGACATTGAGTACTCGGACGGTGGCCTTTACCTGTGGGCAACCCAGGGACGCGATGGCCGGGAGACTGTCGCGGAGCTAGCGGACAAGGGCATTTTGGTGGCGCCCGGCGATTTCTACGGCCCGAAGGGCAAGAACTTCGTCCGTGTAGGCCTGACCGCCACCGATGAAAGGATTGAGGCCGCCGCTCGTCGCTTAACCAGCGACGCGTAAATGCCAAGCTAGTTTGTAAGGGGGCTGTCTGCCATTCCCGCCCTGCAACGCTGGCGCCCGCCGCCACGCCATGGCGTACCCGCAGTAAAAAAGATGCTGCGAGGCCATGTGCCCGACGATGGACGCACATACTTCGCCGCCGCAGCCGGAGATTCGCCTTTCGCGCCGGGCACCCTCTTGGCCCCGGGGCTGGGGCTCCCCGTTGCGACGCCCGCATGGGTGTATCCCGACTTCCCAGAAGAGCCTGCCGAGCTTTTGGCTGCGGAGATACCAATTCTGTATTCCGGGCCGGATGCTGTGGTGGTAGACAAACCCCATGGGCTGCCGTCTACGCCTAATGGTCGCCTCTTGCGCGCTACCGTGCAGTCTCTTTTGCGCGTGCGTATGGACGAGCCCGAGTTGGTGGCTGCTCACCGCTTGGATCGTGATACGCGTGGCCTGCTGGTGCTGGCCCGGAACCCGGCCACTCGCGGGTTCTTGCAGTCCCAGTTCCAGCGCCGGGAGGTATCAAAGACTTATCAGGCGTTGGCCGCGGATACTCCCTACGTCGATGCCCGGTGGCGTGAGCTGCGCTTGCCGATGCTCAAAATCAAAGACGATCCGCAGGTTCGCGTTGTGGACGCTGCCGGAGCACGAGCCACAGTGACTCGCATTCGGAAGTTGGCTACCCGCGCAGCAGGTGTGGCCGTCTATGAGCTGCAGCCGCTCACCGGCCATACTCATCAGCTGCGGGTGGTGATGAATCACCTCGGCGTGCCAATTCATGGTGATGACACTTACCCGCATTATTGTCCCGGGGCGGGTTCGTTGCACTTGCGCGCGGTCGCCATAGAGCTGGCGCTGGTGGCGTCGACATACAACGGTACGAACGGCACGGCCAATTCGGGGCATTGCGAAACAAAAAGCAGGCAGCGCATCGAAATTGAGCGCTGCCTGCAGGATCCTTGGTTGCAGTGGGAGAGTTGCTAGTTGGCGTGGAGTGCCTCGTTGAGCTCCACGGTCGAGGCGTTAGCAACGGCCTCCACCGCACCGGAAACGGAATTGCGGCGGAAGAGGATACCGCTGGCGCCGGAAAGTTCGGCTGCCTTTACGGTGTCGCCTTCCTGCTTGCCCAGCTGGGACGCAACTTCGCCGGTCAGAGTGACCTTGGTGCCAAAGGTGACATAAAGCCCAGCCTCAACGGTGACGTCATCTCCCAGTGAGATACCCACGCCGGAGTTAGCGCCCAGCAGGCAACGCTGACCGATGGAGATAACCTGCTTGCCGCCACCGGAAAGGGTGCCCATGATAGAGGCTCCACCGCCGATATCGGAACCGTCACCGACTACTACGCCACCGGAGATACGGCCCTCGACCATGGAGGAACCCAAAGTGCCGGCGTTGAAGTTGACGAAGCCTTCGTGCATGACGGTCGTTCCCTCCGCCAGATGAGCGCCTAGGCGTACCCGGTCGGCATCACCGATACGCACACCGGTGGGAACCACGTAGTCGACCATGCGCGGGAACTTATCCACGCTGTAGACCGTCACCGGGCCACGCTCAGCCTGCAGACGGGCGCGAACGGACTCGAAACCGGGGACAGCGCAGGGGCCGTGGTTAGTCCACACAACATTGCTGAGTAGTCCAAACAGGCCATCTAGGTTGCAGCCATGCGGCTGGATCTTGCGGCCGGAGATGAGGTGTAGGCGCAGGTACGCGTCGTGCGCATCAACGGCTGGGGCGTCCAGATCGGTAATGGTGGTGGTCACCGCTACACGGCGGGTTCCGCGGATCTCGTCCGTGCCGGCCAACTGGGCTAGGGGACGGAAAACCTCGGGGGCGGAGCTGGTGGCGTCATCAAGATCGAGCAATTGCGTGCCAGCGGTGGCCGCAGCTTCGGCCTCAGCGTTTGCATTGCCCAGGTCGAACTCGAAGAACCAGGTGTCTAGCACATCGCCAGAATCGGTCAGAGTGGCAAATCCATATCCATAAGCAGCAGTCATGGTTGTCGATCCTACCTAAGCCTGTGCACCGCTGTTTGGGGTGTGTGGTGCTGTTCGTACTTGAGTCTTCTGCAGCACAAAACCAATCACGCTGAGAACTGCGAAGGCGATGGTGACGGTGAGAACCTGCAGGCGAGCACTGTCATCGAAGAGCATCAGGATGGTCAAAGCAATGAGCGCGACGAACGTCAACCAGGGAAGAACAGGGTATCCCCACATCCGTACGCTCAGGCTGCCGTCGCGCTCGAACACCGGACGCAACTTGATCTGAGCCAGCACAATAACCATCCAAATGACTAGCAGCGTTCCGCCGACGGCATTAAACAGGATGTTAATGAGATCCTTGGGGCCCCAGACCTGCAGCGCGACGGAAACGAAGGCGAAAAAGAGCGAGCACCAGACGGCGCGGTAAGGCACCTTCTGGTCATTCGTCTTGCCGAACCAACGCGGGACATTGCGCTGCTGGGAGAAGCTGTACATCAGGCGACTGGTGGCGTAGATCTGCGCATTGAAGGCGGACAGCAGAGCCAAGACGATGACGCCCTCCATGATCTCCACAATGCCGGGGATCTGTGCCAGAGCCAGGATGCGGGTGAACGGCGACTCTTCGGCGGACTCCGCCTCGCCGAGGGTGTCGAAGGGCAACAGAGCTGAGATGAGAAATACGCTGCCCAGGTAGAAGATGGAGATACGCCAGATGACTGCCCGCACGGCGGCGGCGATGGAGTTTGCTGGATCCTTGGACTCGGCAGCGGCGATAGTGACGATCTCGATGCCTCCGAAGGCGAAAGCCACTGCCAGTAGGCCGACTGCCATACCCGAGATGCCGTTGGGGGCGAAGTCTGAGAAGTTGCTCAACCCGGGCGATTCGTAGTCGGGGAAAAAGCCCAGCAGCAGGCCGGTTCCGATGATAAGGAAGAGGATGATCACGGCGACCTTGATAAACGCGAACCAGTACTCAAACTCGCCGAAGCCCCGCACACCAGCCAGGTTCACGATCGTAAAGAGGACCACACATATAAGTCCAGGGATCCAGCCCTCTACACCAAACCAGGAGCCCATGATTGCGCCGGCACCGGTAATCTCGGCGCCCATCACCATGATGAGCATGAACCAGTACAACCAGCCGAGTGCGAAGCCATTCCAGCGGCCAAATGCCATCTGACCATAAGTAGCGAATGTGCCGGAGGCCGGGCGGGCAGCGGCGAGTTCGCCAAGCATCTGCATGACAGCGATGACGACAACGCCGGCGACGATGTAGGACAGCAGCACGGACGGACCCGCCGCCTGAATGCCCACACCGGTGCCGAGGAACAGGCCTGCACCGATGGCGGAGCCAAGACCCATCATCGTGAGGTGGCGGGTTTCTAGGCTGTGGCCAAGCTGGTTTGAAGCGCCTTGATCGGCACCTGAATCGGATTCTCGAGACTTCATACCGAAATTAGAACACACCGGTCTTTAGCGCAGGCCAGCATGGGCATATTTAACCCCGTTCACCTCCAATTAGCCCATGGGGAAGTGCAGGTGATTGCGCTGGTTTTACCCTGGGGCCAACAATTGGCCGACACGGGTATTTCGAGGGTTAGTCTAGGATCGCAACCAATGACTACTGCAGAAACTTCCATAGACCTGTCCGCCGGCGCGGTGGCTCTCACACGCCAACTCGTCGATATCTACAGCGAGTCGCATCATGAACGGGATATCGCCGACGCGGTCGAACCCGCACTCCGTGCCATCGAAAACGTGGAGGTTACGCGCCGAGGTAATACCCTCGTCGCGCGTACCCACCGCGACCTGCCGTTCCGCGTGGTACTCGCAGGTCACCTGGACACGGTTCCCCCGGCAGATAACTTGCCTTCGCGGCTTGGACCAGACCCGGAAACGGGCGAGGAAACCATCTTTGGCCTTGGCTCTGTAGATATGAAGTCCGGTGCAGCTTGTTATGCTCATGCCTTTGCGACTCTGGCGAACTCCGCAGAACTCGCCTGTGACCTGACCCTGGTGTTGTACGAAGGTGAAGAAGTGGCCACCAAATACAACGGTCTCAACCATCTTGTACAGTCCGACCCCGATCTACTGGCGGGCGATCTAGCCCTGCTCGGCGAGCCCTCCGGCGGAATCATCGAGGCAGGCTGTCAGGGAACCTTGCGTGTGAAGGTCACCGCCTTGGGAGCCCGCGCACACTCCGCACGCAGCTGGCTTGGCCATAACGCGCTGCATGAGTTGGCGCGGGTGCTCGTGCGTGTGGCGGACTACGAACCGCAGGATGTGGAGATCGATGGCCTGGTCTATAAAGAAGGGCTCAACGCTGTCATCGCCGAGTCCGGCGTGGCCACCAACACCATTCCCGACGAGGCCTGGGCTTTTATCAACTTCCGCTATGCCCCGCACCGCAGTGTTGACGAGGCATTGGAGCATCTATACGAGGTGCTCCAGGTAGGCACGCCCGATGCACCGGCCGAGGGATTTTCTGTGGAATTGGATGACGCCGCAGCTGCGGCTGCTCCAGGCCTCCATCAACCTTTCGCGGCGAAATTGGTGGAGGCAACCGGAGGACGTGTGCGCCCAAAGTACGGATGGACCGACGTGGCCAGGTTCACGGAGTTGGGGATTCCAGCCGTGAATTTCGGGCCCGGCGACCCGGGGTTGTGCCACACGAAGGATGAGCGCTGCCCAGTGGCTCAGATCGAGGACGTGAGCCGGGAGCTTATACAGTTCCTTTCCAACTAAATCCGTCGCGCCCACTCCCTTCTGGTTAGGGCACTGGGGGGGGGAGACTGAGCTGGGTGGATGCGGGGTGGCGTCATTTAGAACGAGCGCGAGGGGGCACCAAGCAGTAGCGTGAAAAGCGCACAGAGAAAAAGAACAAAAAGACCGACAACTCAACAACACACCGAAAGCAATCCCACGCATGAACTCGAGCGACAATAACGGCGATTTCCGGCTTCGCGGCCCCGTCCTGCTGCGCGGAAAGCGGCACAACGAGAAGCAGAAATCAACGACGGACCAACGACTGCTGGCGCAACAGACCAATATCGATTGGCTGCATACGGATCCGTGGCGAGTGATGCGAATCCAATCCGAGTTCGTTGATGGTTTCGGTGCGCTGGCAAAGATCCCCAAGGCGATCACGGTGTTCGGGTCGGCACGCGTAAAGCCTGGCCACGCGTACTACGAAAAGGGTCGCGAACTCGGGCGACTGATCCATGAGGCCGGCTATGCGACGATCACTGGTGGAGGCCCCGGCCTGATGGAGGCCCCCAACCGCGGAGCACAGGAGTCCGGCGGATTGTCCATTGGACTTGGCATTGAGCTTCCCATGGAGCAGAGCCTGAACCGGTGGGTGGATCTGGGGCTGAACTTCCGCTACTTCTTCGTACGCAAGACCATGTTCCTTAAGTATTCACAGGCATTTGTGTGTCTACCGGGCGGTTACGGCACCTTGGATGAGCTCTTTGAAGCACTGGTCATGGTGCAGACCGAAAAGATCCGGAAGTTCCCGATTATTCTGATCGGCGAGGAATTCTGGGGTGGGCTCGTCGAATGGATCACCACCCGTCTGGTGGACGAGGGCATGATCTCGCCGGAGGACGTGGATCTGTTCCACGTCACTGATGATCCTGCCGAGGCCGTACAGATTTGCGTCGATGCTCACGTCGACGCTGTAGAGAAGCTGAAGCGCCGCCAGGAGGAGCTGGCTGCGGAGCAGGATCGTATCTCCGAGCAGCTGGATCGTTTCGATAGTGAAGGACAGCGGGGTAAGTAGCGAGGTATTCGAATAAAAGCCTCACTAAGCGCCAGCAGAAAGTGAAGAGACGGTACATTTGAAGACATGTTTTGGTTGTTGTCTCTCGTCGGAGCATTCCTTGTAGGCGCGCTCTTGGTCTATTTGCTCGGCACGGTCTTTGGCCGTGGAGAGGCATTGCCTCCCGTGGCTGCAGGAGAAGCAAAGAAGCAACACTGGCGGGATCTCAAGAGCAAGCCCTTGACGGCCGAGGGCATTCGCGACACCGGCTTTTCGCTGGAAATTCGTGGCTACAATCAAGCTGAAGTCGACTTCTATATCGATCGCCTCGCCGGGCGTATCGAAGAGCTTGAGCAGCAGGTTGGTGCGCAGCATACAGATCAAGGCGAAGCCACCGTCGATAACCCCGCAGAACCCCGCGAACAGGAGCGTTAAACAATGGCACCGATTCCGAATATCCCCCAAAGAGTGACCAATGTGACGATCGGCCCGCGCGCAGAGGGATCCGAAATTATCGAAGCGCAGGTGAAGGCGGCCGCCGGTTCCTCTGCGCTGGGTGAGGTCGAGCTTGATTCCGCCGGCCAGTGGGTTGTAAGGGTGCCCGCCGACCCGACCCGTCCTCTCGACCTCAGCGATGGACGTGAGTTCCTGGAGGACGGATGGCGCGGAGCAGGCGCAAAGCTGGTGCGCCGTATTGGCAAGGTCGTAGATGGCCACCCTGTGCGGGCGAAGAAGCACATTGTGCAGGTACACCTGCCAGAGGAGTTCACTCCCGACAACGTCCGTTCCTTGGTGATCGGCCTGATTGTTGGCAACCACAGCTTTGTTACCACCAATAAGCGTAAGCCCGCCCGAGTGCGCGACGTACACCTAGTACTGCCGCAGGATTTTGAATCTTCCGGATTCGACACTGCGGATTATGTAGCTGCTGTGAAGGAAGGCAAGGCCCTGGGCAAGGCAACTTGCTTGTCGCGAGATCTGGCCAATGCCCCGGCCAACGTGAAGTCCCCGGAATGGCTCGCAACCCAGGCCAAGAAGGCGGTATCGGACATTGAAGGCGTCAAGGTTCGCCTGCGCGATGCCGCATGGCTGAAGGATAAGGGCTTTGGCGGAGTACTGGCCGTCGGCAAGGGATCCTCCCGTCCGCCGATGTTGATCGAGTTGGTGTGGGATCCGGAGAAGGTCGACTTGCGCCGTCGTCGCCGCACCGTCGTGCTGGTCGGTAAGGGCGTGACCTTCGATACCGGTGGAATTAGCGTAAAGCCCGCTGCGGGAATGGATACCATGCGCACCGATATGACGGGCGGGGCCAGTGTCATTGCCGCGTTCCGCGCCCTGGCGGAGCAAAAGGTACCGCGAAAGATCGTGGCGCTGATTCCGACGGCGGAGAACATGATCGATGGAGATTCCTACCGCCCGGGCGATGTGGTGGAACACTATGGTGGCCTGACCTCCGAGGTGACGAACACCGACGCAGAGGGTCGCATGATTTTGGCCGATGCGATCAGTTATGGCGCGAAGAAATACAAGCCGGTAGCCGTGGTGACCGTCGCAACGCTGACGGGTGCAGCAAAGGTGGCCTTGGGGCTGCGCACCGGTGCGGTATTCGCCGACAACTGGGGTGCAGGCGTCAAACTTGCTCGTCGTGGTGCGACAGTAGGGGAGCACTGGTGGCCAATGCCGATGCAGGATTACTTGGAGGAGAACGTGAACTCCAAGATCGCAGATGTGCGTCAAACTCCCAAGGGGCCGGGTGCGACCACCGCGGCTATGTTCCTGCGTCGCTTTACCCGGGGTGTGCCGCTGATTCACCTGGACATTGCCGGACCCGGTCGCGCAGAATCTGCCTACGATGAGGTCACACCTGTAGGTACCGGTTTCGGCGCGCGCACTCTGGTGCAGTGGCTGATCCACTAACCCTTTGTTGAAATCGCTGCCCGATATATGTTTCGAGCTGTAGACGGTCTACCATAAGGTGGTCGTTTATTAGCTCCCCACAGCGGGCTTTGTAAGAGAAATCAGGAAGGAATCTGTTCGTGCTTGCAGATGTCATTGACCTCCTCGCCGATCCCGTAGACGGTTCCCGCTTGAGCGCTGGCGACGAAGAGTGGCGCACTCTAGTCTCTGAGTCCGGCCACAGCTACGACGTTGCAAGGCAGGGGTATGTGACCCTCGCGGGCGGCTCCGGACTGCGCTACTCCGGTGACGATGCGTCGATGATCGATGCCCGCGAAACCTTCCTGTCTGGCGGCCACTTCGCACCTTTCGTCGAGGCTGTGACCGCAAATGTTGAAAACGTTCTGGACGATGGCAATGTTGCCGCTGAGCACGCACCTTCCATCGTGGAGATTGGCGCCGGTACCGGCTACTACCTCGCCCACACGCTGGACACGGTCGAGCGTTCCCGCGGGGTGGGAATCGACGTTTCGACTGCTGCGGCTAAGCGGCTGGCCTCGTCGCATTCACGGGTAGGCGCCGTCGTCGCTGACGCCTGGTCGCGCCTGCCGATTCTTTCGGAAAGTGTTGACGCCATCATGGTTGTCTTCGCACCGCGTAATGCGGCAGAGTTTGCCCGTATCCTCACGCCGGAGGGACAGGTTGTAGTCCTCACCGCGGAGGTCGGCCACCTAGGTGAACTGCGTGAGCCGCTGGGCATTTTGGACGTTGAGGAGGGCAAGGTTGAGCGGATGATCAGCCAGGCTTCCGGTCACTTGGTTCCGGTAGGGGAGTCCGAGCATATCGAGTTCCCGATGGTTCTCGATCAGGCTTCCATCGCAGCACAGATCGGCATGAGCCCCTCGGCGCGTCACATCCACCCGGACGTTTTGAAGGAACGCATCGAAGCTCTGCCGGAGACCATGGAAGTTACCGCCCGTGCAGCGATTACACGCTTGGCAAAAGCCACCCGCTAGTCTTCTTCGTCGAAGATTCCTTCGGACACATCGCGATCTGCGATGAGAGCTTCTGCCATGTAGTGTTCCTGTTCTTCCGGGGTGGTCAGTCCTGCCTGCATGCGCATCAAATGGCGCCCCGCCGTTTGCATGGAGGAAATAACCTTCGCCCCGCCAGTGGCGCGTACATCAATATCGGAAATCTGCGAGTGTGCTGGGATGGCGCTGGTCAAAGTGACAGCACCGCCGTCAGCGAATACTTCGCATACGGGGCCATCGAGAAATACCGTCAATGTATCCGAGTCCGCATCCTTTAGCGGAGCGGTGCGGGTGTCCACACCCAAGCGGGTAACGGAGACAGCGTCTTTGGTGTAGCTGATAGTGGCGATCACCTGGCCGGAGTCATCAGTGACGTCGACGTCCACGCGACCCTCCTCGGCATCTAGCTGGGCCGACCAGATGAATGCGTAGTCCGAGAAAGTACGTACCGCCGTGGGCGCACCGACAACATCTTGGAAGAGCTCGCCGTTCACCAGCGTGAGATAACGCGGCGCGGAGAGACAATTTGCCCATTGTCCATCCAAGGACGGGTGAGCGCCGACCAGGCCAAACATCACCGGGGTGGTGTGGTCGATGACGCGCGGGCGGGTGAAGTCGTGTCCAAAGTCGATGACGGTATAGGGACTGATAACGCTAAACGAGGTGCCGCTGAGGTTGCCAACCACGTAACCGGCAACCTCATCGGACTCTCCGGCACCGCCGGGGAAAGTGACGAAGAGGATATCGCGACGGGCGGAAGAGTCGGCGTCCACCATAGAAACAATGCGCGGGGCGAACGGGCGGCCGGGGCGCAAACCTGCCTCGCTCGGCAACTCGATTGGCCCTAGGACGCGCCAGTGCTGGCGGTCTGCGGAACGTAGAACGACAATCTGCGCGTCCTTGTCACCGGTCAACGAAAGGGCGACCATGAGCCAGCCTTCGTCGGGGAAAGCGGGATCCTCATGACGAATCACGCTGGGGGTCACCAGATTTTCTACAGGGAACGCCGAATCGTCGATGTCGATTGGGCCCAGGCGACGCACATGGGGATCCGGCAGGCTGGGATCGTCCGACACCTCAGTGGCCTCGAGCAGGTTCGGGATCTGCGCACGTTCAATGGTGAACGTACGTGGGCCGCGCTGGCCATGGGGAATCTCCGCGGCCAGAGCTTGCTCCGCAGTGGCCTCGGAGGTGGCATGGGTGACGACGAAAAACAATTCGGCACCATGGTCGATAGGCACGGCGGCTCCGGCGAGCATATCGATTTCGGTGCCGTGGGAAGCAGCTTCCGCGCTGGCACTCTGTTCGCCTAGTCCCTGGTTCGGGACGATGACATCGTCACAGATGTCCCAGTCATAAGTTGCCTCAGAGGCTACCTGATGCGCCCAACGAGAGCCTTCGGAAGACCGCGGGCGGAACTGGTGGAACACATGCAGGGCGTTACCTGAGAACACGGCGCCTGCGGGTGCTTCCAGCACCCCCGTTTCTGCGGTGACGTGCAGTTCCGGGCGGTGCTTATGGGAGGAAGAATGCATGCCACCATTCATACCAGCGGATTGAATTTAAAGCAGGGACCTGTATACGTCGACGGTTTGCTCGGCGATTGTCGCCCAACTGAAGGTCGTCACGGCGCGCTGGCGCCCAGCCTCACCGAAGCTGCGTACCTTATCTCGATCTGCGACGAGAGCGTTTGTAGCATCGGCCAGGCCACGCTCAAAAGTCTCCGTATCGTTCTCGTCATAGTGGACTAGGGTTCCCGTCTCGCCGTCGACGACAACCTCCGGAATACCGCCAACGTCGGAGGCCACAACGGCGGTTCCACATGCCATGGCCTCTAGGTTCACAATGCCCAGTGGCTCGTAGATGGAAGGGCACAAAAACGCATCGGAGGCCGAGAGGATCTCCTGCAGATTCGGCTTTTCCATCATTTCCTTCACCCAGTACACGCCGTCGCGCTCAGCCTGCAGCTTTTCAACCAGTGCAGTGACCTCGGCTTCGATTTCCGGGGTATCAGGCGCGCCCGCGCACAGCACAACCTGGATCTCCGGATCGAGGTGCGCTACGGCCTTCAGCAGGTGAGGGACGCCCTTTTGACGCGTAATGCGTCCGACAAAGGAGACGATGGGGCGGTTGGGGTCGACGCCTAGTTCCGTGAGTACGGAACGGTTGCCAGCCTCCACTGCCGCTTCGAAGGTCGGGCGAGGCTGCCAAAGCTCGGAATCAATTCCATTCAGCACCACGTGGATGCGGTCTGGGTCGATAGCTGGGTAGGCGTCGAGGATGGATTCCTTCATCTTGGCAGACACGGCGATGACCGCATCTGCGTTTTCCATCGCATTCTTTTCCGACCAAGAGGAAACATCGTAACCGCCACCAAGCTGTTCGCGTTTCCACGGGCGATGTGGCTCCAGTGAGTGAGCCGTTGCCACGTGGGGAATACCGTGCAGAAGTCCACCAACGTGGCCGCCCAGTCCCGTGTACCAGGTGTGGGAGTGGACGACCTCGGCGTCGCCCAAAGAATCGGCCATACGCAAACCGGTGGAAAGAGTCTTGAGCGAACCATTGGCCTCAGCGAGCTCCGGGTCAACTCCGTGAACGTAGACATCCTGCTCTGTGCGTGGCCCACCCATGCAGTGCACATCGACGTGTTCGAGCTTCCGCATGTAACGAACCAACTCGGTGACGTGCACGCCGGCACCACCGTAAATCTCTGGGGGATATTCCTTTGTCAGCATGGCGATACGCATGCTTCCAGCCTAACCGGGCTAGGCGCTGTGTGTCCTGGTAAGAACGTCGACGATCATCCGGTTTAACGCATTAGGGGGCACCGTTCCATATCAGATTGCCTGCTTGACAAGCAAAACTATTCCGAGGTCGCTAGGTTGGAAAGTGTGAAGAGCAGATCAAATGTCCTGTCCATTGTCCTTGCCGGTGGCGAGGGAAAGCGCTTGTATCCTTTCACCGCCGATCGTGCTAAGCCTGCCGTACCGTTCGGCGGCAACTATCGCCTGATCGACTTCGTGCTGTCTAACCTGGTCAACGCCGGTTACTACAAAATCTGTGTGCTGACCCAGTACAAGTCCCACTCCCTCGACCGCCACATCTCCCAGTCCTGGCAACTGTCCGGCCTGACAGGCCAGTACATCACTCCTGTTCCGGCTCAACAGCGCCTGGGTAAGCGTTGGTTCACCGGTTCTGCAGATGCCATTCTGCAGTCCCTAAACCTGGTGTACGACGAGCAGCCGGATTACATCATCGTTTTCGGTGCGGATCACGTCTACCGCATGGATCCGGAGCAGATGGTGCAGGAACACATCGCCAGTGGCGCCGGTGTGACGGTCGCTGGCCTACGTGTGCCACGCCACGAAGCTACCGCGTTCGGTGTGATCCAGGCGAGCGATGACAACAAGATCGAGCAGTTCCTCGAAAAGCCTGCCGAACCGCCGAGCGTTCCGGATGACCCAGAGGTTGCCTTTGCCTCCATGGGTAATTACGTGTTCACCGCACAGACCTTGATCGACGCGCTGAAGGAAGACTCCGAAGACGAGAACTCCAACCACGATATGGGCGGTGACATTATCCCGCGCCTGGTGGACCGTGGCGAGGCCTATGTATACGACTTCTCCAACAACTACGTTCCAGGAGAGACCGAGCGTGACAAGGGTTACTGGCGTGATGTCGGAACCGTTGATGCGTTCTACGAGGCGCACATGGATCTCATCAGCGTGCACCCGGTGTTTAACCTGTACAACCAGCAGTGGCCCATCCACACGGCTGAGACGGGCAACCTGCCGCCGGCGAAATTCGTCAAGGGCGGTATTGCTCAGTCTTCGATGGTCTCCGCGGGCTGCATCATCTCCGCGGGCACGGTGCGAAACTCCGTGCTGAGTGAGAACGTCGTCGTGGAGGAAGGTGCCTCTGTGGAAGGCTGCGTGATCATGCCAGGTGTGCGCATCGGTCGCGGTGCAGTGGTGCGTCACGCCATCCTGGACAAGAACGTTCAGGTTTCGGCTGGGGAGATTATCGGCGTGGATCGCGCCCGCGATCAGGATCGCTTTACGATCTCCAAGGGGGGCGTGGTCTGCATTGGCAAGAACGTAGTCGTCTAACAGACCTGCGTTCTTAGCTGATCTTCGTGATCAGCGTCGCACCCGCGCCCAAAGGAAGGCGAGAGACCTTGGCGTTTTCCAGCTCGCGGAAGAACTGATCTGCTTCGCGAGCCCGGGTGGTCTGGCGGTCGGTGCGGTTTTCATCACCCACCAGGCCGTCCATCAAAGAATCCAGAAGTACGAGGACACCACCAGTGCGAAGTGCCGGGAGCGTGGATTCCACAATCGCGGTGAACTCCTCTGTCGCGGCCTCTGCGACCGCCATGTCGTAACTATCGTTGGCTAGACGGCGGATTACATCCAGCGGAGCGCTGGGCAAGAAACGGAAGGTATTGGGGCGCTGACCGGCATTGGCGAAAGCCTGCTTGGCCAACTGTTGGTGTTGTACCTCCGGCTCGATGCACGTCAGGTGTCCTTCGGTCTGTGCGGCGTTAAGGCCCTGGAAAAGGTGCAGGCCGATTACGCCACTGGCTGGCGAAACGATAATGCCGGTGGGGGTGTGTCCCTGGGCAGCGGCGTTGGCGCCTGCGCGGGTGGCGATGAATTCCAAAAACTCAGCAGTCATCGCATCGGGGGTGAGCAGACCAAACTCCTGTGCCGCCTCGACAGCGGTGGTGGTCACCTCGTCCGGCTCGCTGGTCGCCCGAACGTACTCACGGATGGCCTCAATGGGGGAAGATGATGCAGCATTCACGCTTCACGACGATAGGCCAGGAAAGCGTCAATGTTGTGCTTGTTCTCGGCATGTCAGGCGCCGGCGTCAAAAATAGAAAAGCAAGTGAACAAGAGTGACCCGAGTGACGAACTTTCGTTCCACCCCCACAGGGGGTAAAATCCTCACAGGAAACTGCCAGGCGTGCAGCACAAGATTTTGAGGACAATCAGCCACAATATGGGCATGAACGCAGATCAAACCCCCGCCCCACGAACCACAGCAGTGTTCGATGCAGGTACCGGCGAACTTCCGGGCTGGGGGGAATTGGTGGCAGAACACGCAGACAGCGTCTACCGGCTGGCTTATCACCTCGCTGGAAACCAACAGGACGCAGAAGACCTCACGCAGGATACGTTCATGCGAGTCTTTCGCAGCCTCAAGACCTACCAGCCGGGAACCTTTGAAGGATGGCTGCACCGCATCACCACTAACTTATTCCTGGATATGGTGCGCCGGCGTGCGAAGATTCGCATGGAAGCGCTGCCCGAGGATTATGACCGCATCGAGGGCGGCATTGACGACCCCGAAGCCACCTTTGAACTGAACAATCTGGATCCTGCGCTGGTAAAGGCGCTGGATCAGCTAGCGCCGGAGTACCGCGTAGCCGTCGTGCTCTGTGACGGGCTGGGGATGAGCTACGACGAAATCTCCCAGACCCTTGGCGTGAAGATGGGAACCGTGCGCTCCCGCATCCACCGCGCCCGCGCGCAACTTCGCGGTAACCTGGAACGTAACCATGGCGAACTGGTCTACACTGGCCAGGCCTAAAGGCTGAGCGACTAGTGTCGGTCTGAGACGTTTGGAACGGCGCTAAAGAAACAGACACCGTTGAAGTGGAAAGGCAGGTAAAGCACGTGACATCTTTCGTTGAAAACCTCACGGGGGAACTGTCCGTCGACCACCTGTCCACCGAGGCCATCGCTGCGCTTGTTGACGGGGAACTTTCCCGCCGTGCGGAACACCGAGCGAAAATCCACCTCGTCCACTGTGAAACGTGCAGGGCGGAGGTGCGTGCCCAGCGAAGTGCGTCCAACCGAATGCGCGAGCACACTTCGGACGTACACACCCCGGGCGGATTGATGGAAAAATTACAGCGCATTCCGGAAGAGTGCCGCGAGGATGATGCGCCGCATCGTTTCTCCGTGGATGGCTGTCGCCGCCCCGAAACGTTGGTTGATCGGCTGGATCTTTTGCTGCGTAAAATGCAGTTCCGCGGCAAGTAAAGTGAAATGCCCTGCAGTTTGAGTTAGGTTAGACAGGTGTTTTCCAATGTAGGTTGGGGCGAAGTCCTCGTACTTTTGATCGTCGCGTTGTTCCTCATTGGCCCGGAGCGATTGCCGGGTCTTATCAAGGAGGTTCGCGCGGTCTTGCTGGCGGTACGCAAGGCAGTATCGCAGGCAAAGGATCAACTAGACGGTGAGCTGGGGGAGGACTTTCGCGAGTTCTCCAAGCCTTTGCAGGAGCTGAACTCTGTACGCCAAATGGGTGCGAAGGGGTTCATAACCAAGACTTTGCTGGATGACGATGATAGCTTCCTGACCTCCTTCAACGAGACGAAGCAGGACGTCAAAGACACCGTCGATACGGTGCGCAAGCCAAATCTGCGTGAGACCCTGAAGTCTGGAAATAAGCCAGGTCAACCCGCCCCGGCTAGCGGCAGTGCTGATAACGATGGCGTGAGCGTGTCACAGCAGTCCGCGGCGGGGGAGTCCCGTTCTTCCCAATTGGACGATCCTGTGGCCAATGCTGCCCAGCAGCTGACTGGCAATGAAAAGCCCTCCGCACCCAGCAACGGGTGGGAGGACGTAACGTAGCCTGGCGCTCGGCCTATTTCTTTGTGACGCCGAGGTTCAGTGATTTACCGGCCAGCGAGCTACGACGCACAGCCAGCTGATCGGCGATTCCTCCGAATGCGATCGTGGCCGGAGAGTTCGGCTCCGAAAGCACAATGGGGTTACCGAGGTCGCCACCGATGCGCAGGTTAGGATCCAGTGGAATTTGCCCCATCAGGGGTACCTTCGCCCCGGTGATCTGGGACAGGCGATCCGCAACGAACTGGCCGCCTCCGGAGCCAAAGACCTCCATGCGAGTGCCATCCGGCATATCCATCCAGCTCATGTTCTCGATCACGCCACCAATTCGCTGGCGAGTTTGCTGAGAGATGGAGCCCGCACGCTCTGCAACCTCGGCTGCTGCAGCCTGCGGGGTGGTGACGATCAACAATTCGGCGTTTGGCACAAGCTGCGCCACGGAGATCGCCACGTCGCCGGTTCCCGGCGGCAGGTCCAACAGCAGAATGTCTAGGTCGCCCCAGAACACGTCTGCCAGGAACTGTTGGATTGCGCGGTGCAGCATTGGGCCACGCCACACAACCGGCGAGTTGTCTCCAATAAAGTGACCAATGGAGATCAATTTCACGCCGTGTGCTTGCAGCGGCATGATCATCTCGTCCACCTGGTGCGGCTTGTCGGTGGAGCCCATCAAGCCGGGCACGGAGTGGCCATAAATATCGGCATCGATCACGCCGACCTTCAGCCCTCGCTTTTGCAGAGCAACGGCAAGGTTAACGGTGACGCTGGATTTGCCCACACCACCCTTGCCGGAGGCTACGGCGAAGACGCGGGTGGTCGAGTCGGACTGGGCAAAAGGAATCACCGGATCTGCCGCGTCACCGCGAACCATCTGGCGGATGTTGCGACGCTGTTCATCGCTCATAACGTCAGTGGTAACCGTGACGTTCTCCACACCGTCGACGGAAGCCACGGCCTCGCGGGTCTTTTCCGTCAGGTGGTTTTTCATCGGGCAGCCGGCGATCGTCAGGTAGATCTCCACCGCGACATCACTTCCGTTGATGTCGATGGACTTCACCATGCCGAGATCCGTGATCGTGCGGTTTAGTTCAGGGTCCTCTACGCGGGATAGCGCGCTGCGTACAGCGGATTCAGTGACTTGGGACATGATGGGATTAAGTCTATCGAACGACCGGCGAGACGCTAATTCCGGGCGGTTAATCGTCGCGCGCGTCGCCGCGAGCTTCCTCGTCTCGGCGGGTGTCGTCGATCTTGTCGTCAATGCGTTGCAGAATGTCGTGGAGCTCCTCGAGCTCACGGCGGAGATAATCACGGGTAACCGTCTCACCCACGGCAATGCGCACGCTGGCGACCTCACGGGCTAGGAATTCCGTATCGGCCTTGGTTTCTGCGGCACGGCGGCGATCCTCATCCAGGCTGACGCGGTCGCGGTCGTCCTGGCGGTTCTGTGCCAACAGGATCAGGGGCGCGGCGTAGGCGGCCTGGGTAGAGAAAGCGAGGTTGAGCAGGATGAATGGGTATGGATCCCAGTTCCACCACATGCCGCCCAGGTTCAGCAGGATCCAGGCGACAACGATGATCGTCTGGTAAAAGAGGTACTTGCCGGTGCCCAGGAAGCGAGCAATCCTCTCAGCTACGCGACCGACACCGTCCCCGTCGAGATTGAACTTCTTTTTCTGGCGGGTGGCGTCGGTCGGAGTATCCAGATCCACGCGGGAGAAATTACGTGCCATATATGCCTAGACCTCCTTCAATTCCGAGGCTGCTTGGGATACCGGGGTAGACGGGGTTGCTGAAATGGCTGGAGATTCCACGCGCCAGTCTTCTTCGCGCCAATCCTCAGGCAACATGTGATCCAGCAGGTCATCCACGCTGACAGCGCCAAGGAGATGCTGATCGTGATCCAGCACCGGGCCACACACCAGGTTGTAGGTGGCAAAGTAGCGCGCCGCCGTTTCCTGGTTGTCATCTGCGAACAGTGCAGGTAACTCCAGATCTAAGATTCCACTGACAAGGGAGGACGGTGGTTCGCGGAGAAGCTTCTGTAGATGCACACAACCTAGATATTTGCCCGTCGGGGTCGCCTGGGGAGGTCGTACGACGAAAATCATGGAGGATAGGGACGTCGGCAGCTCTGGATTTCGCGCGTGGGCGAGAGCTTCTGCGACGGTGGCCTGGGGCGTCAAAATGATCGGTTCGGGCGTCATCAGTGCACCCACAGTTTCCGGCGAAAAATTCATGAGTCGCCGGACGGGCTCGGACTCCTCCGGATCCATCAGCTCCAGCAGCACGTCGGAAGTATCCCCCGGGAGTTCGGCCAGAATGTCGGCGGCATCGTCTGGATCCATTTCCTCCAGCACGTCGGCGGCACGCTCAATATTGAGGTGCTCGAGGATTGCCGTTTGGTCGTCGTCGGGCATCTCCGCCAACACGTCCGCAAGGCGTTCGTCGTCGAGTTCTGCGGCGATTTTATTACGCCGAGCGTCATCCATGTCCACCAGGGCATTCGCCACGTCGGCGTTGCGCATCTGCTTGAAGGAGGCGATGAGCTCCGCATCCTGGTTGACCACACCCGTGCCAGAGGCGTGGAGTCCCTGGATGTGCTCGATCGGGATAATGTTAATGGACGTTTTACGCCCCAGACGGCTGCGCTGGGTGACCGCTAAGTTACGGATCTTCCATTCACGACGCCGACTACGGCTCAGCTCGACATCGGTAATCTCCACAACCTTCCCGTGAAGTTCCTCGTGCTCTGGATCGTCTGTGTGCACCTTTGAGCCGACGAGATCCTCGAAGATGGTGAGCTCGGCAGAGCGGGACTTAAAGGGGCGAAGGTTTACGGAACTGGAAGATGTCGTGATGTCCGTCGCGGTGATCGCCGCAATGCGCAGCATGGGGAGGAAAATCTTGCGCTTATTCGCGATCTCCACCACGAGACCAAGTGCAGTCGCATTATCGCCGTGAATGGTGATGACAACATCGCGGACGCGGCCGACGGATTCGCCGTCTGGTCCCAGCACCACTAGGCCGGCCAATCGTCCTGCATACACGCGACTTGTACTCATGTTTACTTAGGGTACTTGATCGCCTCCACAAGGTAGAATGTGGCGAGTTGTATAGCTGCACGAAATGCAAAGGGACAAAATAAGATGCGAACGTTGGGGCGGCGAGACGTGGCGTCCATAATCGCGGCAATAACTTGCCTCGCTTCCTGTGGTGGCCTGACTGCTTGTGCTGAAGAAACCCCGGAGCCTTTTTTAGTGGGGATGCCCGAGCGAGCGGTGGGAAATTCGCCGATGCCCGAAAGGTACGCTGATGCTTTTGCTCGCTATCTGGTGCGGGAGCTCGATGATTTTGGGCGCAAGACCGAGCGCAAACCCATTCCCGCCGATCGTCGCATTCGACAGGTGAGATCTGGTGAAATCACCGTTTCCTACGGCTGTACGGGGGAGCTGCTGGAGCACTTAGATCGTAATCGAGCCATGGAGCTGCGACGCGAGTACAAAAAGCAAAGGCAAAGCGCGCAGGCTGAGCGTTCGGAAAGCGCGACGGAAACTAAGAGTGCGGAAGAATGGAATAGCCTCGTCTACGATGAACTGCTCAGCGCATTGCCATCAGAGGTCGGGGCGACGCTGCCGGGACAGGCCACGCCGTGCCCAGGGGACTCATTGCCGCAAAATGCAGTCGTGATCTATTCGAAACACATTGCCGGTCGCAAAGTACGGGCGCAGCTCAATCACGTGGCAACAGCAACAACTATGGAGATGCTCGGAGGCTAAGCCGGAGGTTAAATAAGTAACAAAAAGCCCGCCGCTGTACTTGAACTGCTCCCCATTAGTTGGACTGAGAAATCAGTTACCGACTAGTGGGGAGTAGTT